>JABWAY010000006.1 GCA_013360825.1 Candidatus Brocadiia bacterium
CCTCGCCGAGCGCCCTGAGGGCGGGCTGGACCATGGTGGTGTCGTCGCGGGCGATCAGGGCGAGGGCTCGCGCGGAGGCCGCGCGGACGTCGGCGTGGGAGTCCTCGAGGAGGGCGTGGAGGAGCGAGGCGGCGGCGAGGGCGGGGTCGTTCTGAGTCACACCCAGGGCGTCGGCCGCCGCACGGCGGATGCGGGGGACGGGGCTGAGGCGAAGCGCACGGTCGAGAATCGAGACCGCCACGTCGTTGGACCCGCGCCCCCAGGAGTCGAGCGACTCGAAGGCGGCCAGGACGCCGATGAAGTCGTCCTCCCCGAGCGCCGCGATCAGCGCGTCTTCGCCGTCTTGCCCGCAGTTGTAGACCAGCGTGGAGGAGAGTTCGTGGGCGTTCCCTCCCCCGCCCCGCATCAGGTGTCGGACGATCGCGGGGGCGGCCGGGGCGGCCAGGCTCCCCATGGCCTTGAGCGCGCCGGCGGCGTGGAACCGGACCCGTCGCTCGGAGTCGTCCAGCCCCCGGACGATCGCCTCGATGTGAGGTGCGCCGGCCTCCCGCATCCAGGTCATCGCGTCGGCCGCGGCGATCCGCGTGCGGGGGTCGGGGTCGGCGAGAAGCGCGGCGAGGCGTGGGGCGGCCTCGGCGCGCATCTGTCCGAGGTTGAATTTTCCCTGCCAGGCGGCGTCCCGGCTCCCGTCGCGGACATCGGCGAACCACTGGTCGAACGAGCGGCCGGGCTCGACCCAGGGAATGAAGGTCCCGGGTCGGATGTTCCCCTTTCCCGGCGGCGGCGCCATCCGCCCGGGTGCAGGCGCGGCACCGGAGTCCGGCGGGCCGGCGGGCGGATGTTTTTTTTCGCAGGCGGCCAGGATCGTCGCCAGGACCGCCGCGCAGAGAAACCGGTTCACCTCGGCTCCTCCACGTTCTCACCGAGCGCCCGCAGCGCTGCCGCGATCGCCGTGCGGACCGGCTTTTCCGGATCCTTCAACCCCTCGCGGAGACCGCGCACCGTTCTCTCGCGGGCCTCCGAAGGCGCCTCCGCCAGGGCGGCCGCGGCCTCGATCCGGACGCCGGCGGCGGGATCTTCGAGCGCCGCACGGATCAGGGCGTCCACGGCGGCCCCGTCTCCCGGCCGGACGGCGCGGAAAACGCGCGCGGCCTGGGAGCGGACCCCCTCGTCCGCGTGCCCCAGCGCCTTCACGAAGCAGTCGTGCATCGGAAATGCAGACCCGCTCGCCAGCAGTTTCCGGAACGGCCGGGCCGCCAGCGTCGGCGACGTGCGGCCCATGTGCGCGATCAGGGCGTCGAACGCCACGCTTCCCAGCCCGGCGACCGCCGCCGTCGCCGGATGCTGCACCCGCCGGGACGGATCGAGCATCGCGTCCAGGAGGTCGGGCGCCACGCCGGAGGCATGCTCCCCCATCACCCCGAGGAACCGGCAGGCCTGCCACCGGACCGACAGGTCACGGTCATGCAGCGCGCCCGTGCAGTCGGGAATGAGTTCGGGGTCCCGGACAGCGATCGCGACATCCAGCGCCGCGCGCCGGACCTCCGGGGCGGGGGAATTGAAAAGCCCCGCGACAAGCGGAGAAGCCCTCACCCCCATCGCGGTGAGCTCGTCGATCGCCGCCTGCCGCTCGTCGTCGAGCCGTGACAGCAGCCGATCCGCCCAGGCCTGCTGTTCCGGAGTGAGCCCGGGCCGCCTGCCGCCCGGCTTGGGCGCGCCTTCCCCGGCCGGCGGCGGGCCCGGTTCGCCGGAGACCGCCGCGGGGGCGAGGACCAGCAGAAGCGCGAGAATGGAGACCGGTCGCAGGGACTGTGCCATGTGCGGGGATTGGACGCCGCGGAACCGCGCGAGTTCAAGAAACCTTTCCCGCCTGCCAGGGGCCGCCCGCTGGCATCATGGACCGCGTGAACGCACGCCACGCGCTCGCCGCAACCTTCCTGCTCGCCGCCGCCCGGCTCGCCGCAGAACCCGTCCACCTCCCGGTCACCGCCGACACCTCGATCTGCATCCACGACCAGGAACGCGCCCTCAACCAGGGAGCGAAGTCACGGCTGCGCCTGAAGGGCAACGAGCACATTCTGCTCTTCCAGGTCGACCCCGCCGGCCTGCGCAACCGGACCGTCACGGCGGCACGGCTCCGGATCCGCGCGGCGGGTGAGGTCCGGCTGAAGACCCTGGGAATCTCCACGGTCGCCACCGCGTGGAGCGAGGGAACAGGGGTCGATGCCGCGGCGCAGAAAGGCGAGTCGTGCTTTCTCGAAGCCGCGCGCGGCGAACGGCCGTGGGGCGTGCCGGAGAGCGACTTCCTGTCGGTCGTGTTCGGCGCGGGAGGTTCGGTCTGGGACGCGGTGGAGGTGCGGGCGGAGAAAGACGGATGGCTCTCGATTCCGCTTCCCCCCCGGGTCCTGCACGCGATCGGCGAGGGCGCGTCGTACGGGTTTGCGCTGTCGGACGAGAAGGGGCAGACGCGCTGGAACAACGACGTCTTCAGCCGTGAGCAGGGGGCGAGCGCGCCGCATGTGGTCCTCGACGTGTGGGAGGAGGGGGCTCCGCCGGCGTCGGGGGCCGCCGTGTTCGTGCCCGTCGAACCGCCGGCTCGCGTCGACCGGTCGCGGGAACTTCTCGACCGGATTCCGGGCGAGCCCGCCGCGGAGGAGCCGAACGTCCGGTTTCGCATCCTGTACGAAGGCGAGCCGTCGGCGGCGGGCCCGGTCGCCCGCCGGCTGTGGGACGGGCGGCGGATCGACCTCCGGGCGGCGCGCGGCGAGCATGTCGGGTTCCAGGTCGCGCTCGACGTGGAGGGGGCGATCGAGGGGGACGGGTGGACCGTGACGCAGGTCCTCCCTGTCGGGACCGGCGCCGATCCGCTGATCCGCGGCCAAGCGGGGCCGGGGCTGTTCCACGTCGAGCGGCACGTGCCGCGCGACACGGTCCCCGGCCGCGTCGAGTGCCCGATCCGGATCGCGGGAGCGCCGGTGCCGGTGACGCTCCGGATCCACGCCGCAGTTCTCCCCGACGCGCTCGGTTTCCACGTTTCGCTCAACACCTACTCCTCCCCCGGATCGACGCTGGGCGACCGGCCGGGAAGCGCCGCGCACCTCGCGCTGGAGCGCGACTTCCACCGCATGGCGCACGAGCACCGGGCGACGATCACCGTCGTGCCGTATTCGCACCATGGCGACGTGGAGCCGGGATTCGCGCCGGAGCTGAAGGCCGGCGCGGTCTCCTCCTGGGAGTCCTGGGACGCGCGCTGGAAGCCGTACTTCGACGGAAGCGCCTTCCGCGGGCTGCCGCGCGACGGGGTTCCGATCGACCATTTCTACCTTCCGTTCAGCGAGAACTGGCCGCTGCGGATCCGGGAATACTACGCATACCGCGGGACGCTGGAGGACCACTGGCGGGACGCTCCGCCGATCGAGGAGGCATTCCCCGCCGCCTATTCCGATGCCTTCCGGAACGCGGTCATTGACGCAGCGCGTCATTGCGCCCCCTGGACCGGGACGTCGTTCCAGATCTACCTGAACGACAAGAGCACGTACTGGAAGGCGGACCGCGACTCCTCCTGGTGGCTCCTCGACGAACCCGCTTACCGCGACGACTTCCTCGCGCTCGCTTTCTTCGGCCGCCTCGCGCGGGAGGGGATCGCCCGCGTCCCCGGGGCGCCGCTGACGTTCCGGATCGACCTGTCGCGCCCGCAGTGGCGCCGTTCGTACCTCGACGGGCTGGTGGGGCTCGACGTGATCGGCGGCGCCTGCCGCGTGTACCCGGAGCAGGTCTTCGGCCGCGGGGAGGCTGTCTGGACCTACGGCAGCGTCCCCGCCCCCGGCGCGGACGGCCAGTCGGCCCGCGCGTGGTGCGTCCAGGCGTTCCTCGACGGCTGCGACGGCGTCGTTCCCTGGCAGTCGATCGGGCGGCAGGACGCGTGGACCACCCCCGAGGAAACCGCCCTCCTCCTCCCCGCCCGCCCCGGCCACCCCCGCGGGCCGCATGCGACGCTTCGACTCAAAATGCTCCGCCGCGGCGCGCAGGACGCCGAACTGCTGCAGCTCTGGCTGAAGAAATCGGGTGCCTCGCGGCCGGAAATCCGCCCCGGGCTCGCCGCTTACCTCGGCCTCGCCGGAGAATGGCGCCGCGCCGCCCCCGACGACGCGGGCCGCGTCGAATTCAGCAGCCTCGACCCCGGCCGCTTCGAGGACCTCCGCCGCGCCCTCCTCGAGGCCCTGGACCCGGAATAAGCCCTCCGGTCACGCTTCCTGCAGAATCCCCTCGACCTTCCGCATCACAACCTGCGCCGCGACCGCGTTCCCGAGCTCCCACCCTGCGCTGCTCATCCGCGCGAGCCGCGTCCGGTCGCGGAGCAGCCGCTCGATCCGGTCGAACGCCGCGTCGTCCAGGGCGGACTCCGGAAAATGAATCGCCGCTCCCGCCCGCTCCGCCGCCTGCGCGTTCGCCTGCTGGTGGCCGTGGGCGGAATTGGGGAGCGGGACGAGGGCGAGGGGGACGCCGAGCGCGGTGGCCTCGGCGATCGTCGTCCCGCCGGCGCGGCAGACGACGAGGTCCGCTGCCCCGTAGAACGTGTCCATCCGGTCGCAGAACGGCGTGGTCCAGTGCGTGAGCCGCTGGAACCGGTACGCCCCCTCCACGCGGGGCCAGTCGGCCTCGCCGGTCGCGTGCAGGACATTCCAGTCGCGCATCCGTTCCGCCCGGGAGCGGAAGAATTCGTTCACGGCGCGCGCGCCGAGAGACCCGCCGAGAATTCCGAGGGTCGGCTTGCGCGGGTCGAGCCCCAGCGCGGCCTTCGCCGACACATCCCGGTCCATCGCGCGGATCGGGTTTCCCGTGAAGACCCCGCCCGGAACGGCGCGGACCGCTTCCCGCCACTGGCAGCACACGAGCTTCGAGAACCGCGCGAGGAACTGGTTCGCGCGGCCGACCTTCGCGTTCTGCTCCAGCAGCACCACCGGGATCCCCAGCGCCTTCGCGGCCAGCACCGCCGGGACAGAGCCGTATCCGCCGACCCCGACCACGACGTCCGCGTGGAACGACCGGAGCTCCGTCCACGCCGCCCGGAACGCCGACCACGACTCGGGAACAAACCCGCCGACCAGCCCCGTGAACCCGACCCAGCGCGGCGCCGGCATCGCACGCCACTCGAACCGCGTCCGCGACAGGATGTTCGCGTCGATCGGACGCTGCGTGCACAGAAACGTCACCCGCGCGTCCGGCCAGCGGCGCCGCAACTCGTCGGCGAGCGCGATCGCCGGAAACAGATGTCCGCCGGTCCCGCCCCCCGCGAACGCGATCGCAGGGGCTCGGCGCATCTTGCGTTCGGGCTGGGCACGGAAGAGCTGGAGAATCATGGGTGGCTGTCCGGGGGTTGGGGATCCTGAAGTGCGGGGGCGAGGGGCTCGTGACCGGACGGGGACGACACCGGCTCCGGCACCGCCGGAGGAACAGCCGCGGGAACGGGCGCCGCCACGGGGGTGGATCCGACCGCAACCACAAACCCCATCGCCACCATCGTGAACAGCAGCCCGGAGCCGCCGAATGAGATGAACGGAAGCGAAATGCCCTTCGGCGGCACCGACGCCGTCACCACCGCAATGTTCATCGCCGCCTGGAGCCCGACCGTCACGAGCATCCCGGCGGTCGCCAGCGCGCCGAACGACGACGCACAGCGGCGCGCGATCGTGCGCCCGTGCCAGAGGAGGAGCAGGAACAGGACAACCACGCCGATCGTGCCGACGAACCCGAGCTCCTCGCCCAGGATCGAGAAGATGTAATCGGTGTGCTTCTCCGGCAGGAAGAACAGCTTCTGCTTCGACAGCCCCAGCCCGACACCGTACTTCCCCCCCGCCCCCAGCCCGATCAACCCCTGCTTCAGCTGGTATCCCTTCCCCAGCGGGTCGGCATCGGGATCGAGGAAGATGGCGAGGCGGGCCTTGACGTGGTCGAACCGGGACCAGGCGGCGATCCCGACGACGGGAATCACGGCGAGCACGGGCGGGAGGGCATGGGCGAACCGGACTCCACCGAGGAGGGCGACGAGCCCGCCCGACGCGGCGAGAAGGGCGGCGGTGCCGAAGTCCGGCTCGAGCGCGGTGAGTCCCGCGGCGCACGCGATCGCCCCCGCGGCGGGGAGAAACCCGCCGCGAAACGTCCGGACGCGGGCCGGATCGCGCGTGAGGAGCCACGCGAGGAAGACCGGCAGCGCGATCTTCATGAGTTCGCTCGGCTGGAACGACATCGAACCGGCGCGAAACCACCGGCGGGCCCCATTGACCTCCGCTCCGACGCCGGGGATCAGGACCGCCAGGAGCAGCGCCGCCGAGCCGGCGAACAGCCAGGGCGCCGCCGGCTCCCACTTCCGCCAGTCCAGCGTCGCCGCGGCGGCGAATCCGCACAGGGCGAGTCCGAGCCAGAACAGGTGTTTCACCAGCGTGCTGTCGCCGTCGCCGAGGACGCGGTCCGCGGTCGTCACCGTCGCGCTGTAGATCATGACCGTCCCCAGCGCGCAGAGCGCGAGCACGCAGAACACGAACGCCCCTCGGGAGGCCTGGGTCATCATCCGATCCTGAGGACGGCGAGGCCGGCGACCGCCGCGAGGATGGAGGCGATCCAGAATCGGGTGGTGATCTTCTGTTCCGGGATGCCGTCAAACTGGAAGTGATGGTGAATGGGGGCGATTTTGAAGATGCGGCGTCCGGTGGCCTTGAAGGAGGCGACCTGGAGGATGACCGAGAGGGCCTCGACGACGAAAACGCCTCCGATCAGGACGAGGAGGATTTCCTGCTTGGCGACGAGCGCCATGGCGGCGAGCGCGCCGCCGAGCGGGAGCGAACCGGTGTTCCCCATGAACACCTGGGCCGGGTGGCAGTTGAACCACATGAACCCGAGCGTCGCGCCCGAGAGGGCGGCGCCGAGCACCGCGAGGCCGGAGGCGGCGGGGACATGCGGGAGGCCGACGCCGGCCGCGAGGGCCGGATCGCCGACGACCGCGAGGATCGCGGTGTAGGCGAGCCCGCTCACGAGGAAGCACCCCCCGGCGAGTCCGTCGAGTCCGTCGGTGAGATTCACCGCGTTGGAGGTGGCCGCCATGACCAGCATCGCGAACGCCGGGTAGAGCGCCCCGAGGTCGAACGACCATCCGGTAAACGGCACGGCCAGCACGGTCGAGTGCCCCGTCTGCCAGAGCACGATCCCGAGCGCAAGCCCGACGCCGCCCTGGAACATCAGTTTCGGCTTCCCCGCCATCCCGTGCTTCTTCGAGTGGCGCAGTTTGATCCAGTCGTCCGCGTAGCCGACCCCCCACAGCACCGCGACCGCGGCGAGGCTCGCGAGCACGGGAACCGCCGTCAGGTCGCTGAACGCGACGGCCGCCGCCAGCGCCGACCCGATCAGGAACAGCCCGCCCATCGTCGGCGTGTCCTTCTTCGTCGAGTGGATCTCCGTCAGGCGCCTGGAGTCCTTCTTCGTGATGTCCTCACGGATCTTGCGGGACTTGAGCCACGCAATGACGCGCGGCCCCGTCAGCAGACAGGCGCCGAACGCCGCGACGGCGGCGGCTGCGATCCGGAGCAGGGTCAGAGTGGTCACCGCGGCTCCCCTTTCCGAGGGTTCCGTGAGGCTCCGGAGCGGAGGCAGAACGAGACTGCGCCCGCGCCGGGCAAATTGACGACTTGTATTTTATAAATCGGCCGAAGCGCGAAAAAACTACGCGCTTCTTGCGATCTTCTTCCCGGGCCGCGCCGCGCGCTTCGCACGCCCCGCCGCCTCGTCCTCGCGGCTCATCACAAACAACAGCTCCAGCACCGCCTCCTCGTTCGTCGTCCGCTCGCCCTTCCCCAGCACCGCACGCGCCAGCTTCGCCACAGCCTCACGATCGTTGATCCGTTCCATCGCCCCGCTCCTGTTCCTGGTTTCGCGCCCCCGCCCCCGGGTCTCCGCCCCGGGCCGGTGTCGCATGGTTGTCGTTTACGCCATCAACTCCCGAACCCGGCTCCGCCTCGCATCCGCCGCCGGCGGCAGATACCCCATCAGCTGGTCGAACTCCTCCTCCGCCGCCCGCGCCGTCGCCTCCATCCACCGGATCACCGCCGCCGGATCGTTCAGATCCGGCGGATTCTCCATCGCACGCTTCGCATGCCGCGTCGCAATGATCCGGAGCACCCTCGTCACCGCCTCCTCGTCCGTCAGTTCCGCGTTCGCCATGTCCCCTCTCCTCGATCTCCGTTCCACCGGCACCCGACCCCGGGCGCCGAATCCGTTCAGGCCACCACCGCCAGCTCGACCGGCTCGAACGCCGCCAGCAGGCGCTCCAGCCTCATCCCACGGCTCCCCTTGATCAGCGCCAGATCCCCCTCCCGCAGCAGGTCGGGAAGCGCACGGGCGGCCTCCTCGGTGCTCGCGAAGGCGTGGACCTCCAGGCCGTGACGGAGCGCGCGCGCCTTGTGCGCGGCCCGCGTCGCCTCCGGGCCGATCGACACGAACATCCCGATCCCGGGGCTCCGGGCGACCCGGTCGCCGACCCGCTCGTGCAGCCGCGCCGAGTCGCTTCCCAGCTCCAGCATGTCGCCGAAGATGAACACCCGGCGGCGCGCCTCCCACAGCTCGATCTCGTCCAGCGCGAGCGTCACCGCCCGCGGATTCGCGTTGTACGCGTCGTTCACGAACGTGATCCCGGCCCGCTCGATCTTCTCCATCCGCATCGGCGGCAGGCGGAACGACATCAGCCGCTCCGCGACCTGCGCCGCGTCGACACCGAGCGTCGAGGCCGCCGCCGTCGCCGCCAGCGCGTTGTACGCCATCCACCGGCCGCAGATCGGCAGCACGAACGGCACTCGGTCGTTCACAAGGAACCGGATCCCGTCCGGCCCCCCCTCGATCGCCGATCCCTTCACGTCCGCCCCGCGGAAAAACCCGAACGTCATCACCCGCGCCGTCGTCGCCCGCGCCATCCGCTTCGTGTGCTCGTTGTCCGCGTTCAGGATCGCCGTCCCGGCCGGCCCCAGCTTCTCGACCAGCGCCGCCTTCTCCCGCGCGATCGCCTCGATCGACCCGAATCCGCCCAGGTGCGTCTCGCTGACCGTGGTCACCACCGAGACGTCGGGCCGGCAGATCGCCGCCAGCGCGGCGATCTCGCCCGGCGCGGATGTCCCGCACTCGACGACCGCCACGTCCGTCTCCTTCGTGAGGGACAGAAGGGTGATCGGCAGGCCGAGATGGTTGTTGTACGACTTCTGGCTCGAGACGACGCTCCGGTCCGCGCTGAGGACGTGCGCGAGCATGTCCTTGGCGGTCGTCTTCCCGTTCGACCCCGTGATGGCGATCACCGGCGACGTGAATTTCGCGCGGACCAGGCGGGCCAGGTCCCCCAGCGCCGCGACCGTGTCCCGCACCCGCAGCACGTTGCCCCTCCGCGGCATCGCGATTTCCCGGTCGATGACGACCGCGGCGGCGCCTTTCTGAAGCGCCTCCGCGACGTAGGCGTGCCCGTCCGTGTTCTGGCCGCGGATCGCGAAGAACACGTCCCCTTTCCTGACGGCCCGGGAGTCGGTGGTCGCTCCGGTCGCCTCCCCCGTGCCCGTCCCGTGGACGAAGTCCCCCCGGGTCACAAGGCGCAGGTCCTGCAGTTCGACAGGCAGCATCGGAGTTCTCCTGGGTCAGGCGGTCTCGGGGAGACGGCGGCCGAGGGACTCCGCGGCCACCGCACGGTCGTCGAACGGCTTCACTCCGTCCTTGAAGATCTGGTACGTCTCGTGCCCCTTCCCGGCGATCAGCACCGTGTCCCCGGGGCGAGCCTCCCGGATCGCCCGGCGGATCGCTTCCCTCCGGTCCGGCTCGACCAGATACGCCGCGCCCGCGGGGAACCCGGCGAGGACGTCCTCGATGATCTTCGCGGGGTCCTCGGTGCGCGGGTTGTCGCTGGTGACGACGGCGAGGTCGGCGTGGGCGGCGGTCGCGCGGGCCATGAGCGGCCGTTTGCCGCGATCCCGGTCGCCGCCGCAGCCGAAGACGGTGATGAGGCGGCCCGGGGTGAGGGGACGGAGCGCGGTGAGGACGTTGATCAGGGCGTCGTCCGTGTGGGCGTAATCGACGAGCACGGCGAACGGCTGGCCGCACCGCACCGGCTCGAGCCGGCCGCGGACGCAGGGGACCGCGGCGGCGCCGTCCCGGAGCGCGTCGGCCGGGATCCCCAGCCCCTCCAGCACCGCCATCGCGCCGAGGATGTTCTGAATGTTGTGCCGCCCGATCAGCGGGCTGTAGACCGGCGTCTCGAACGACCGCCCCCGGACGAAGAACCGGGTCCCGTCGAGCGTCGTCGAGTGGATCTCGGCCCGCACGTCCGCACCGGGGAGCAGGCCGAACGTCGCCACGGGGGCCGCCGAGGCGTCCCGCATCCAGGCGCCGTACGGATCGTCGAGATTGACCGCCGCGAACGCCCCGCGCCCGAGGCCGCTGAACAGAAGCGCCTTCGCGTCTCGGTACGCTTCCATCGTCCTGTGGTAGTCGAGATGGTCGCGCGTGAGATTCGTGAAGATCGCCCCGGCGAATTCGACGCCGGCGATGCGCCCCTGGTGGAGCGCGTGCGAGGAGACCTCCATGACGCAGTGCGTCGTGCCGACCGCGACCATCTCCGCGAACATCTCCTGGAGCTCGACCGGCCCCGGCGTCGTGTTGTCGGCCGGGATCTCGCGGCGCCCGAACTGGTAGCTGATCGTCCCGAGAAGCCCGCACCGCCCGCCCGCCGCGTGGATCATCCCCCGCAGCAGGTGCGTCGTCGTCGTCTTCCCGTTCGTCCCCGTCACGCCGATCACCTGCAGCTTCCGGAGAGGATGCCCGTGGAACTCCGCGGCCAGCGCCGCCGCCGCCGCCCGCGCGTCCGCCACCACCGCCTGCGGCACCGCGAGATCCAGCTTCCGCGCGGTCACCACCGCCACCGCCCCCGCCTCCACCGCGGCCCGCGCATACTTCGCGCCGTCGTCCTTCACCCCCGGCACCGCAATGAAGACATGCCCCGCGCGCACACGGCGCGAATCGACCGAAACGCCGGTGACCCCGGCATCCCGGAACCCGGTCCACGTGGCGCCCTGGAGCGCCTCCTTCAGCACGCTGAGTTTCACGTCCCCTCTCCCTGCTCTCGTGGCCTCGCGACACTGCGCGGTCTCCGGCCGCGCACGCCGCCTTGACTCCCGACTCCGGGGCCCCGCTCACGGGGCCCGGGATCCGGGATTCGCGACCTACCCCCCCAGCCACTCCCACATCGCCGCCAGCACCCGGCCGATCGCCTCGCTCATTTCTTCGCTCCCCCAGCCGCCCTTTTTGCCCACTCCTCCCGCTTCCGCTTCACTCCGTCCGGATCCGGCTTCACCTCCAGCAGCGCCAGCCCCTCCTTCAGGATCTCCCCCACCACCGGCCCCGCCACCGTCCCGCCGTAGTACGCCCCCTGCGGCTCCTTCACCACCACCACCACCAGCAGCCGCGGCGCGTCCGCCGGCGCAAATCCGACGAAACTCGAGGCATACTTCCCCGCCGCGTACTTCCCGTTCGCCCCGAGCAGCTTCGTCGTCCCCGTCTTTCCCGCCGCCAGCCAGCCGTCGAGCTTCACCGACTTCCCCGTCCCGCGCTCCACCACCTGAATCATGATCGACACAAGATCACGGCTGACTTTTGCCGATAGCACCCGTTTCCCGGGAGAAATCGCAAATTCATCCCGGGGAACGCCGTCCGGGCCCACCACCGCCTTCACCAGGTGCGGGGTCACCAGCACCCCGCCGTTCGCGATCGCGCAGTAGGCGGCCGCCATCTGAAGCGGGGTCGCGCCGACCGCGTAGCCGAACGACGCCGAAATCACGGTCTGCGGCGCCCAGGTCTGCTCGCGCGGCATCGTCCCGGGAGACTCCCCGGGTATCCCCACCCCCGTCGGCTTCCCGAACCCGAACGTCCGGATCCAGGTCTCCAGGTCCTTCGCCCCCATCCGCGTCACCATCTTCGCCATCCCGATGTTCGAACTCTTCACCAGGATGTCCTCCACCGTCAGCGTCCCGTACCCGTGAACGTCGGTGATCGACCGTCCCCGGTAGGTCCAGGAACCCCCCTCGCAGTTGAAGGTGTCGCTCGCCTTCACGGCCCCCTTTTCCATCAGCGCCGCCATCACCACGCCCTTGAACGTCGACCCCGGCTCCCAGAAGTCGGTCGCGGCGCGGCACCGGCGCGCCTCGGCTTTCCCGCGCGCCGGATCGTTCGGGTCGTAGTCGGGGGCCCCGGCGATCGCCAGGATCGCACCGTTCCGGGGGTCCATCACCACCGCCACCGCGCTCTCCGGCGAGTGCTTCGCCATCGCCCGCGCCAGCGCCTGCTCCGCCAGCGCCTGGATCCGCGCATCGACCGTCAGGACCAGCGTGTTCCCGGGCTCCGGCTCCCGGACGCTCCGCTCGAACGACACGATCAGGTCGCGCCGCGCGTCGCGCAGCACCTGCCGCTCCCCCGCACGCCCCTCCAGCACCTCCTGGAACTGCTTCTCGATCCCCTCCAGCCCGTGCCCGTCGATGTCCACATACCCGAGCACCTGCCCCAGCGACCGCCCCCGCGGATACGCCCGCCGCGTGTCGTCCTCGAACCCCACCCCCGCCAGCCGCCGCCCGCGCACCGCCGCTTCCTCCTCCGGCGTGCACCGCCTTTTCACCCAGACAAACCGGCTCCCGGGCCTGCGGAACCGCGCGACCAGCGCCGCCCGGTCCACGCCGAGCAGCCCGGACAGCGCCGCCGCCGTCGCCTCAACATCGTCCATCAGCGCCGGGTCGGCGAAACAGCTCGGGACCTCCTTGGTGATCGCCAGCTTCTCGCCGCGCGCGTCGAGAATCTCCCCGCGGCGCGGCTGCACCGTCTCCGTGGCCCACGCCTGCACCGCCTGCTCGCGCGCCGCCTTCTCATGCCCGCGCACCTGGACCGCGTAGAGACGCACACCCAGCGCGGCGAAGACCGCCGCGAACACGCAGAACCCCACGTCGAACTTCCACCCCGCCGGTCCCATCCGCCACTCCGACCCGGTTCGGCTACTGCCGCGGAACTCCCCTGACATCCGCGACACGCTCCTGCGCCCCCTGCGGCGCTGCCTGCCCGGGCTTCAGAACCCGCCATTCCTGCGGAACGGCCAGGTCCACCCCGAACGCCGCGGCCCTCTCCAGCACCCGCTGGGTGCCCCGCGCCCGGCTGACTTCCTCCTCCAGCCTCTGCTTCTCCCGCCCCAGCTCCGACAACCGCTTCTCACGCTCACGGATCCGGTACCCCAGCCGCAACGTCTCCGCCTGCTGCCACACCGTCAGCAGCCCCACCAGCAGAAACAGCGTCACCAGCAGCACCGGCCTCGATGTCTTCACGTCCGCTCCCCGTCAGGCCTCCGGATCACTCGGAGCTTCGCGCTGCGGCTCCGGGGATTGCGCAGGACCTCTTCTCGCGAAGGGGCCACCACATGTTTCGTCAGGAGATCCCACCCGTCTTGACGGCTCAATTTCCGGAACGCGGCTTTCACGGGCCTGTCCTCGAGCGAATGAAATGTGATCACCGCCATCCGTCCCCCCGGCCGGAGCAGCCCCGGCAGCGACGCCAGCGCGGCCTCCAGCCGTTCGACCTCCCGGTTCACCAGCATGCGGATCGCCTGGAACGTGCGCGTCGCCGGATGCGCCCGCCCCCGCCTCCCCCCAGCCGCCGAACCGACCAGCTCCGCGAACCGGACCGTGTCCTCGATCGGCCTGGTCCCGCGCTCCCGCACGATCGCCTCCGCCACCCTCCGCGCCCGCGGCTCCTCCCCGAACTCCCGGATCGCCGCCTCCAGCTCCTCCACCCCCAGCCTGTTCACCAGCTGCGCCGCCGTCTCCGGCGCGTCCGGCCCCATCCGCATGTCCAGCGGCCCGGGGCGCATGAACGAAAACCCGCGCCCCGGGTCGTCGAGCTGGAAACTCGACACGCCCAGGTCGAGAAGAATCCCGTCGACCGCGTCGCCACCCCAATGGCGCCGGACGACCTCCCCGGCCCGCTCGTACGAGCCCCGCTCAACCTGCGCGTTCGCGGACGAAGCGAGACGCGCACGCGCTGTCTCCACGGCCGCCGGATCGCGGTCGATCCCGATCAGGCGCCCCGCCGGGCCGATCCTCCCGAGAATCGCCCCCGCGTGGCCCCCTCCGCCGACCGTCCCGTCCACCCAGGACTCCCCGGGTTTCGGTTCAGCCAGCGCCAGGAACTCCGCGACCAGAACAGGCTCGTGGTCCCCCACTACAGAAGGGCGGCGACGCGGCTCAGAAGCGGAAACCGGAGAGGGCGCTTGGCCTCGCCCAGCGTCTGCACCAGCGAGTAGACCCCCTCGCCCAGCGCGAGCGGCTGGCCCGGGAACATCGCCTTGACACGCTCGAGGCGGCCGACGACGTCCTCGATGTGAGGGCGGGCATCCCGAAGCGTCTGCATGTCGAGCAGTCCCACTTCGCGCGCCGCCAGCAGGTCCTTGACCACGTCAAAAGAGTTCCGATCCGCCGTCTTCGCCATGATGTTCCTCGCCCCCATCCCCCGTTGCC
This sequence comes from Candidatus Brocadiia bacterium, assembly GCA_013360825.1. Lineage (GTDB taxonomy): Bacteria > Planctomycetota > MHYJ01 > WSZJ01 > WSZJ01 > WSZJ01. The sequence continues at coordinate 14,568 of JABWAY010000006.1, forward strand.
GATAAAAAATGTATGAGTCCCGTTCCTATGTCGCGCGTCCGAAGAGGCTGGCGTGCATGCCCTTGGCCCCCTCGATTGCCGATTTACGGAAGTCTTCCCAGCGTCCCAGCGTCCAGACCTGGAGATGATCGCCGCGGCCGATGACCACGACGTCGCGCTCGAGCCCGGCGAATCCCTTGAGATCGCCGGTCAGCGTCATGCGACCCTGGTCGTCGAGATCGACTTCCTCGGTGGTCGCATCGATGAAGGTGAGTGTCCTGGTGAGTTGGGGGTCGGTCGCGGCCCGTTCTTCGAGCGCGTCCATGCGCCTGGCGTAGACATCGGGGGCGCAGATGGTGAGGACGAGGAAGTCGCCCTGGGGAAAGAGCCCGACGCGGACGGTCGGGCCGAGGGCTTCGCGGAATTTCGCCGGGAGCACGAGGCGGTTCTTGGAGTCGACAACCAGGCTCTGGTTGCCGCTCAGGCGCTTCGTAGGTTCCGGCATGACTGCCCCCGCTCTCGGATCTGGCCATGGCCCCAGCTGGGGTTTTATGGGATTCGGCCCCACTTCTCCCCAACGCAGGTCTTTTACGGTATCAACTTCGGAGAGTCAAGGCAGGAACTTGAATTTTGTGAAGGGGTTACGGCAATTCACACCGATTCAGCGCAGATCGCAACAATTAGAGCCATTGCAAAGAGACATACGCTATATGTAGTGGTATTTCCGGATCAGCCGCAGGACTGGGATTGATTGATTTTCGACCAGGCACCCGCGAGAGGACGCTCCATTCCAACTCATTGTGAACATAACTCACATAGCAGCAATACTTTATGATACATGCCAACATGGCGGAGGGAATATTCGGATTTTTTTCACTTTGGGTCGGGCTTCTGCCGATGGACTCCCCTTGTACCCACAGGAAACTCCCCCACTTTCTCCCACCAACTCGCCCCACCCCTCCTCAAAAAGACACGAATCCGGCCGGGGCCAAAGAACCCCGGCCGGATCGATCTTCCCCGACAGCCGCGGATCAGCGCTTCAGCCTGAACACCAGCGCATTCCCATCCGAATCCTTCCCGGTCGACCACACCTCGATCGTCTCCTTGCTCCTGCGGAGGCTGAACGGCTCCCCCGTGAACGGGTCCGGCGGAATCGCAAGCCCCGCGAGACTCGTAACCTCCCCATTCCCCTCGCGCGTCTTCAACTCGATCCGCACCAGCCCCAGCACTCCCGCACGCTCGGCCTCGCAGACCTGCCGCAGTTGCCCGACACGCCCCAGGGCCGGCATCAGCATCTGGACGAGCGGGTTCGATTTCCCGGCGCGCACCATCAGCGCTTCCAGTTTTGCAGGCGATTCCCACGGCGGCGCGGCGAGCAGAGCCTCCATTTCCCCCATGAGGCCGGCATATTCGTCGCGCCAGAGGCCGAACAGTTTTCGCAGGGCGGCCGGGTCCTTGAGCTCGGCGACGGACACGCCCAGCACGCCGGCGACCTCGGCCAGCTCCTCGTCGGAGGGCGGAGTCCCGACGTTTCCGGCACCGGGCTCGCCCAGGCTGCCGCCGAGGTCGCGGAGCGCCGCGGCCGGATCGGCGGAGACGATCATGCCGTCGAACATCCTGAGCGCCACGATCCGTTCCGTCCGCAGCCCGGTGGCCCAGTCGAATCCGCCGACGGGGGCCTGCGCGAGAGCCGCCTCGATGCGGGCCAGGTCCCCGGCGTCCGCGGTCCCGGTGCCGACATGGCGGTGCAGCCCGCCGATGTTCCAGCTCCAGATCACGCGGGCGACCAGGATCGAGATGATGACGCGGTCTTCCGCGATATGGCGCGCCAGGGCGAGCCCGTCGAGCCACCCGGCCACGGCGTCCGCGCCGTGCCCCGCGTCCGCCAGGGCCTCGGCCTCCGCCGCGGCGACCTTGGCGAGCGCCCGGGCCTTGGCAAGGTGCGGCATCGTCATCGCGAAACCGTCCCCGTAGTCCAGCCCGAAGTCGCACACCGGCTTCTTCGCGGCACGGTGAAACTCGTGAAGCGCCCCCAGATGCCGGTCGATCACCGGCCGCAGCTGCTTCTCGTTCCAGCGCGACTTCCCGGTGACGACGTCGATGAGGGCTCGGTCCACCCCCTCGTCGAGATCCTTGGTCTCCAGCTGCGAGAACGCCCGCCAGTATCCGAACGCCGCGTTCGACGTGGTCGGCAGGTCCTCCGTCTGCGCCCGGGCGCTTCCCGCCGCCAGGGCGGCGATCGCCATCGCCTTCATCAGGAACCGTTTCATCGCGTGCCTCCAGGTTGAATCGATTGGTGTGAGTGAATTCCCCTGCCTTCCCCTCCGACGGGCTTCAGCAGCCGCTTTTCCTCCTCGTCCAGCCCCCTCCCCAGCGCGGACTCCCCGGACAGCATCAGGACATGCATCTGTCCGCGGGTCATCGCCCCCCGTGCAGGGCGCGGAGCCGGTGCGTCCACCGCCCCCCCGCCCGGCCGATCCGCCGGCGTCCTCCGTCCCTCCAGTCCCAGCATCCCGAGAACTCCCACCAGCAGCGCCGCGGCCGCGGCGAGCAGGCCGGGCAGAACGGGCCACCGCCGGGAACGGGCCGCGCGGAGCGGTCCCGGGGGGGCCGGCCGGAATGCCCGGAGTTGCGTCTCGAAGTCCCGAAGGTCGTCCATCACCGCACCCTTTCCATCGCCATCTGCGATTTCAGTTTCTCGAGCCCGTAGCGCCAGCGGGAGGCGGCCGTGTTCGCGGGGATCCCAAGGGAATCCGCGACCTCCTCGAACGTCAGCCCTCCCCAGACTTTCATGACCACGACCTCGCGCTGGTCTTCCGGAAGCGCGTCCAGCGCGGCCCGCAGCCGCTCGCCGTCTCCCTCCTCCCGGCCGGGCGGGACCGACACGAACCACGCCGCGGCATCCAGCCGGGCATCCCGTGGCGCGTCCCGGCGCCAGTTCAGCGCGCCGTTCCGGACGGCCCGGAACAGGTAGGGGCGGGGCTCCGCCGGCTCCGGAAGATTCTTCTCCAGCAGCCGGACGAAGACCTGCTGGAGCACGTCCTCGGCGGCCGAAACGTCGCGCAGCAGGGAGCGGGCGTAGAGCAGCAGCGCGGGCCCGTGCTCCTGGTACAGCTGCCGGATCGTCCCCTGTTCCATCGTCTCCCCATGAAACCACCCCGGGCGCCCCTCGGGGCGATGAACTCTGTCCGACGGGGACTCCACACCGGCGCGGGCGGGGTTTGTCTGGAAACTCCGGATTCCCGGATCGGCGGCGGGGCGGGCCCGCCCGGGGGATCGACCGGCCTACCGGCCGGGACGCTTCGGCGGCTTCTTCGTCCGCCGCTTCGCCCCACCCGCCCCGGGCTTCTTTGCCGGCCCCCCACGCTTCCCCTCCCCCTTCTTCGCCGCCTTCCGGGGTCCGCGGGAACCTGCCGTCGGCGGGGCGGCGGATGCCGGCCGCTCCGCCGCGCTCCCCTCCGGCATCACGGGAGGAGGGGGCTCCGGGTCGGCGCCCCCGGCTTCCGGCAGCACGCGCGTCCCGAGTTCCGGGATCTTGTGGAGAACCACGCCGGCGGCCTCACGCTCCGCCGCCGCCTCCGCCGCGCTCTTTTCCGCCGCGCGCCGGCGCAGCTCCTTCTGAAGGTCCACCCACGGCTCGTACGGCAGCCCCTCGCCGGTTTTCAGGAACATGTCGAGGGAATCCACCGCCCAGCTCCAGTGCTCGAGAAGGCGCACCCGGTCGGCCTCCGCGCCGATTCCGGAATGATGGATGCGCACCCGCGTCTCCTCGGGCCCGATCCCCTGCACCGACAACTCCACCGTGGAAGGACCGCCGAGAAGCGGGTTCTCCCAGGACATCCGGACGCGGACGGGGTCCTGGATCTCGAGGTACTCGCCGGCGTCGCCCGCAGGATCCCGGTAGCGGCCGCCCCGCCGGAACTCCGACTCGAATCCCGCGGAGAGCCAGACCCCGAGGCACTCCGGACGGGTCAGCGCCGCCCAGGCGATCTCCGCCGCGGCCGACAGGACGCGCTCCACCTTCGCCTCAAGCCCCTCGCCCGCCATGCCCGATTCCTCCGCGCATGCAAAAAAAAACCGGCCAGAAGGCCGGTCTTCTTCTCCCGTCAGGCCGGCCTACTCCGGAGAATTCGACTTCAGGAACTTCGTCAGCGTGATCGCATTCCCGACGTCGTTGTACTCGATCCGGTCGCAGCACTTCAGCATCAGCATGATCCCCAGCCCGCCCAGCTTCCCTTCCTTGTGCCGCTCGCGCGCCGCGCCCAGCGCGTCCCCCGCCTTCCCCTTCTTCACGTACTTCTCATGGTCGAACCCCTGCCCCTGGTCCTTGACCATGCAGGTGATCTTCTCCTTGTCCAGCAGGTACAGCACCTCGATCTTCTTGTCGCGCCGGTACTTGTTCCCGTGCTGCGCCGCGTTCCCGATCCCCTCCCGGAACGCCGCCGCGATCGCCACCTGGGCCTCCTCCGACAGCCCCGAGGCCTCGAACAGCTCGTGGCCGAACTCGTTCGCCTTCTCCACGCTCCCGTCCTCGGTCGGGAACTGGAAGAGCACCTGCTGCTCGAAGATCGCCTCCTCCTCGCTCGACCGCACCAGCTCGTCGTCGCAGATGGTGAACAGCTTCTTCACCTCGAACGGCTGCACGACGTGCGCGTCCCCGCAGATCATGAACTGCTTCGGCGAATCGAGGTTCACCGAGGGCGGGAACGTGATCACCAGCGGGATGTGCGCCGTCATCCGGCCGCCCTTGACCTTCTCCGCCAGCCGCTGCCACTCCTTCACGCCGCTGTCCAGGATCGTCAGGTAGACGCCGCCTTCCTCCAGCTGCTTCTCCGCCTCCGCGACCGTGGTCGCGATGTGCGTCTTCCACCCCGCCTTGTTGAAGTAGTAGATGATGCAGTCGACGAAGAAATCCTTCTCCGGCACCACCGCCAGCACCGTCGCCGTCCGCTGCGTCTGGACCTGCTTCGCCCACCCCTCGGCCACCATCACCTCGGCCTTCCGCCCCGCGAACACCGATCCGGGGTCGAACGCGAAAAACCTCTTCGCCCCGCTCAGCACCTTGTGCCCGTGCTTCGGATCCTTCGCGATCTTCGCCTTCTCCTTCCGGACCCGGAACGTCCCGAAATTGTCGGCGACGACGTCCTTCTCCATCAGCACCAGCCGCTGGATCCCCTGGAGTGAGGCGTTGAGCAGCGCCCCCGCGTTGTCCGGCGGAACCCCCAGCTTCGCCGCCACCTGGGACTGGATCTCCGCCTCGGTCGCGAACGACCCGCCGGCGAAGCCGATCCGCGCGAAGTCGCGGAACTCGACCCCCTTCCCGGCCTGGATCGCCTCGCTGCAGGCCGCGAACACTGCGGACACCACGGCACGCGCCTTCTCCTCGTCCGACTTCAGAAGCGGTGCGACGGCCTTGCTCAGATCGTCGATGGTCGCCGTGGGCATCTACGCGATCTCCTTGGCTTTCTTGATGAGTTCGTCTTCGGAAATGATCCGTTTCTCGATCAGAATCCGCACGAGCGCCCTCTGAAGCTGCGCCCGGCTGATCCCCTCCCTCGAAGCGCGTTCGTCGATCTCCCTCGGCAGCGGCGACTCCTCGAGCTCGCGCAGCAGCTGTTCTTTGGACTTCTCCTTGCTCTTGTCCTCGACCGGCTTCTCCGCGTAGAAAAACTGGTTGATCGCCTTCGACAGCGCGGCGCGGGAGGCCAGGGCGACTTCGATCTTGTAGTCCGTCGCGAGCTGGACTTCCTCGATCGCCTCGATGTCGGTCGGGTCCGCCACCGCCAGCGTCAGGACACCGTCCCGGTACGACGTCGGGATGCAGGTGTGCTTCTCGATCAGCTCGCGCGGCACACGCTTGATCAGGTTCTCCGGGAGCACGAGCTTGTCCAGCTCGGCGATGCGCAGGTTCTGCCGGCGCGCGATGAACTGCGTGATCTGGTCGTCCGTGATGAACCCCAGCTTCACCAGCACGGCGGGGAGCTTGCCGCCCACGGCTTTCTGGAAGTCGCTCGCCTTTTTCAGCTGTTCGTCCGAGATCAACTTCGCTTCGACGAGAAGACGGCCCAGCTTCGTCGCCCCAAGGTCGAGGCTGGTGTCCTCTTTCATAAGGCGCGTTCTCCCCTTTGGTTGGGACAAGATGGGCCTGATTTCAGGCGAATTGTAGGGGCGAAAATCGGGGGGTGTCAAAGAGTTTCAGGATCGGCCGTCCGCGCGGGCGGGCCGGCCCGCCCCGGTTTTCCCCTAACCCCGCAGGATCCCCCCGAGCTTCGCCCCCAGCGCCTCCACGATCCCCCGCACCTCCCGATCCGCCTCCTCCGAGGTCAGCGTCCGGTCCGGCGCCCGAAGTGTCACCGAGAACGCGATGCTCTTCTTCCCCGCCGGAACTCCCTTGCCCTCATAGAGATCGAAGAACCGGATCGACTCGAGAAGCCCCGAGGACGAGGCCGCACGCACGCACCCGGCGACCTCCGCCCAGGACACAGGCCGGTCCAGAATGACCGCGATGTCCCGCTGGATCGCGGGGAGCGTGGGGAATTCCTGGAAGCGCCGCGCGAGGCGGGCCCGGTCCACCAGGGCCTCGAAGTCGAGCTCCGCGGCGACGGGGCGGGACCGGACGTCGTGGACCGCACAGAGCGCCGGGTCCACCTCGCCCAGCGCGCCGAGCACGACCGACTCGTGGACCAGTTCCGCCGTCCGCCCGGGGACGAGATGGCCCCGTTCCGACGCGCGAAAAGACGCACCCGCGGCGAGACCGAGCCGCTCGAGCACCTGTTCCAGCGCCCCCTTGGTCGCGCTGAATCCCCCGGACCCGATCACGCCGAGCACCATCCGCTCCTGGAACCCCCTGGGGTCGCGAGCATAGACCTTCGCAATCTCGAACAGGTCCGCCCCCTTCTCGCCGTACGCCTCGTGCGTCCGGACCGCCTCCAGCAGCGAAGGCACGAGCCCCTGCCTCATCAGTTCCTCGCGTTTCCCCGTCTTCCCCAGCACCCCGACCGGTTCGCCGGGGAGGAACGGGGCTTCGTGGGCGTGGCGGCCGGTGAACGAGAGCGTGAGAACCTCGCCGAATCCGGCGCCGCAGAGGGCCCGCCGGGTTTCGCGCGCGGCCTCGTCGAACGGATTCGGCGGGGCGAGGACGATGGGGACGCGCGGCGTATCGGGAATCCGGTCGTAGCCGTAGACGCGCGCGACTTCCTCGACGATGTCCACGTCGCGCGAGACGTCGCCGCGCCAGCTCGGGACCGTGACGGTCCAGCCGCCTCCGTCGTCCTGCACGGTGAATCCGAGAAGTTCGAGGATCCGCCGCGACTGCGCGGGTTCGATTTCGCGCCCGAGGACGCGCGCGATCGTCCCGGTCGCGATGCGGACCTGGCGCGCGGGCGGAAGGCCCGGGGCGGAGTCGAGGACCTCCGGCGCGACCTGGCCGCGGCCGAATTCCGCCATCAGCGCCGCGGCGCGCCGGCTCGCCCAGTCGACGCGCGCCGGGTCGAGGCCGCGCTGGAAGCGATACGACGCGTCGCTGGCGAGCGCGAGTTTCATCGAGGTGCGGCGCACCGAGAGCGGGTCGAAGACGGCCGCCTCGAGGAGGACGCGGGTGGTGGCGGCCGTGACCTCGGTGTCCTTTCCGCCCATGACCCCCGCGATCGCGACCGGCTTCTCGGCGTCGGCGATGACAAGGGCCCCGGCGACGTCGTAGTCCCGCCCGTCGATCGCCTTCAGCTTCTCCCCCGGCCGCCCCCGGCGCACCTGGACGGCGTGTCCCGCGAGCCGGTCGAGGTCGAACGCATGGAGCGGCTGGCCGCACTCGTAGAGGACGAAATTCGTGACGTCGACGATCGCGTTCACGGGGCGCAGGCCGATCGCCTCGAGCCGGCGCCGCACCGCCTCGGTCGAGCTTCCCGGACGGACACCCCTGACCACGCGCCCGATGTACCGCGGGCAGAGTTCCCGGTCCTGCACGTCCAGCGTCCAGTCCGGGGAGGTCGCCGCGTGCGGGACCGCCGCCGGCAGCGCAGGCTCCCGCATCGGCTTGCCCGTGACGACCGACGCCTCCCGGGCGACGCCGAGCAGCGACAGGCAGTCGGGACGGTTCGCCGTAATCTCCAGCTCGAGCACCGTCTCCCCGCCCTTCTCCTCGATCCCCTCCACCTTCACACCCGCACGCGTCAGCAGCTCCGCCGCCTTCGCAACGGGGAGCTCCGTGCGGCAGTACTCGTTCAGCCAGTCCCACGTGAGTTTCATGGTCGGTTACCACTGCCCCAGGAAGAGGGGGTGACTGCGGACGAAGTGACGGATGTCGGTGACGCCGAGCTTGAGCATCGCGATCCGGTCGACGCCCATGCCGAAGGCGAACCCGCTGTAACGGGCCGGGTCGATCTTCGCGAACTCCAGCACGCGCGGATGCACCATGCCGCACCCGAGAATCTCGATCCACCCGCTCCCCTTGCACGCCGGACACCCCGTCCCGCCGCACAGCAGGCAGGACACGTCCACCTCGGCGCTGGGTTCCGTAAACGGGAAATAGCTCGGCCGGAACCGGGTCTCGGTCTTCGCGCCGAACAGGGCCTTGTTCGCGATCGAGAGCACCCCCTTCAGGTCGGCGAAGGTCACCCCCTCGTCGACGTACAACCCCTCGATCTGGTGAAACACCGGCAGGTGGCTCGCATCCGCCGGGTCCGTCCGGAAGACCTTCCCGGGAACCACGACCCGGATCGGCGGCACCCGCGATTCCATCACGTGCATCTGCGCGGGGCTCGTGTGGGAGCGGAGAAGCGCGCGATGGGGGCGTTTCCCCCCGTCCGGCTCATCCAGGTACCACGTGTCGAAGGGCTCCGCCGCCGGGTGGTCCAGCGGGATGTTCAGCGCTTCGAAATTGTAGTACGTCGTCTCGATCTCGGGGCCGTAGACGCACTCGAACCCGAGGCGGCCGAAGACGTCGCGCAGTTCCTCCATCGTGCTGTAGATCGGGTGGCGCCGGCCGAGGCGCGGCCGCTCCCCCGGGAGGGTCACGTCGATCGCATCCGGCGCGGGACCGCGGGGAGCGGCGGAGAGCGCCCGCCCGCGGGCCTCGAACGCCGCGGTGATCGCGAGCTTGAGTTCGTTGATGGCCTTCCCGCGGGCCTTCTTCTCCTCGGGCGGAAGCGCCCCGAGCCCCTCGGTCAGGCGGCGCAGCTTTCCCTCGCGCCCGATCCACAGCGCCGACAGCCGCTCCAGGTCCGCGGCGGTCCCCGCCGCGGCCAGCGCCCCGTCGAATTCCGCCCTCAGCTGTTCCAGCCCGCTCTCGCTCACCCGTCGCTCCCGGATCCCGCGCCGTTCCGCGCAGTTCCAATAGAAAAGGCCGGTCGCCAAACCGGCCCTGGTGGTCTTCCGCGATCCGGCCCGCGGTTACCCCTTGGCCATCGCCACGAGCTGTTCAAACGCCTTCGGCTCGTCCATCGCGATCAGCGAAAGGCTCTTCCGGTCCAGTTCCACCCCCGCCTTCCGGATCGCGGAGATGAACCGGCTGTAGCTCGTGCCCAGCGCGACGCAGGCCGCCGAGATCCGCTGGATCCAGAGCGCCCGCATCCGGCGCGCCCGCTCATGACGCCCGAAGTAGCTGTGCACCCCGGCGCGCAGCACGGACTGCTTCGCGAGGCGCAGCATCCGGCTCCGGCCGCCGATATACCCGCGCGCCGCCTTGAGCGTCTTCTTGTTGCGCTTGTGGCGCTGAACGTGACTCGTCACCCGCATGGTCTATTTCCCCTCAGCCAGCAACAGCCGTTTGAGATAGAACCGCCGCGTCCCGACATACTCGATCGCGAGCTTCAGCGCCCGCCGCTGCTTCTTCGTCTTGTTCGACATCAGGTGGCTCTTGCCGCACTTGCGCCGCATGAGCTTTCCGGTCCCGGTCACCTTGAACCGCCACCGGGCCGACTTGTTGGACTTGAGCTTGGGCATGAGTTGTCTCTGGAATGGAGGTCCGAAGGGCCGGGGAAGATCCGCTATTTCGGCATCAGTGTCAAGGACAACCTGTGCCCCTCGAGCCGCGGCGGCTTCTCGACCTTGGTGAGATCCTCCAGCGCCTTGATGAAGCGGTCCATTGTCTGGCGCCCGAACTCCTGGTGCACGATTTCGCGTCCCTTGAAGAACATGTTCACCATGACCTTGTCGCCGTTGGCGATGAACTCGCGTGCGTGGCGGATCTTGGTTTCCACGTCGTGGGTTTCCGTCTTGGGGGTGAGACGGATTTCCTTGGTCTTCTGGACGTGGTGCTTCTTCTCGGACTCCCGCGTCTTCTTGCTCTGCTCGTACTTGAACTTGCCGAAGTCCATCACCTTGCAGACGGGCGGGTCCGCGTCAGGCGAGACCTCGACCAGGTCGTATCCGCGCTCCTCCGCCAGCTTGCGCGCGTCCTCGATCGGCACGATCTGGGGAGCCCCTCCCGACTCGTCGTCCACCAGACGGACTTTCTTGGCGCGGATCTTCTCGTTGATCCGGTAATCCTGCTTCGTGCTGCTCGTAGCTGTTCTCCCTGCGTCGGTAACCGGCGGTCCGGACCCGCCCGCACACGCGGGCCGATCCTCCCGCTGAACCCGGGCATCCTACCACCCGGACGCCTCCCTGCGCCATCATCGCCGTGCGGCGATGTCCTCCGCCAGCAGCTGCTCGAACCGGTCCACGTTCATCACCCCCAGGTCCTTCCCCGACCTCTCCCGGACCGCGACCTGCTTCGCCGCAACCTCCTTCTCACCCACGACCAGCATGTAGGGAGTCTTGAGCAGCGTGGCCTCGCGGATCTTGTGCCCCGTCCGCTCGTTCCGGGCGTCCACGTCCACCCGGAACCCGCGAAGTCTCAGGCCTTCAGCCACCTGCCCCGCATACCCGATGTGCGCGTCCGCGATCGGGATCACCGTCGCCTGGGTCGCCGCGAGCCACACCGGGAACGCCCCGCCGTAGTGCTCGATCAGCACGCCGAAAAACCGCTCCAGCGACCCCATCAGCGCGCGGTGCACCATGTACGGCTGCTTCCGCCCGCCGTCCTCGGAGACGTACGAAAGGTCGAAGCGCTGGCTGCTCGGGAGGTTGAAGTCGAACTGCACCGTCGAACACTGCCATTCGCGCCCGAGCGAGTCCCGCACCTTGACGTCGATCTTCGGCCCGTAGAACGCCCCGCCCCCCTCGTCCACCTCGAACTTCACGCCGGCGGACGACAGCGCATTCCGAAGCGCGTGCTCCGTGCGCTCCCAGTCCTCCGAGGCTCCGACGGACTTCTCCGGCCGGGTCGACAGGTAGATCGAGAGGTCCTTGAACCCGAACTTCGCCAGCCACTCCACCGCGAACCGGAAGACGTCCACGATCTCCTTCTCCACGCTCTGCGGACTCACGAAAATGTGCGCGTCGTCGATCGTGAATCCGCGGACCCGCAGCAGCCCGTGCAGCACGCCGCTCTTCTCGAACCGGTACACCGTCCCGAGCTCCGCCAGCCGCATCGGGAGCTCCCGGTAGGAGTGCAGGTGCGACTTGTAGATCATGATGTGCCCGGGACAGTTCATCGGCTTCACCCGGAACGGACGCTCCTCGATCATCATCGCCCCGTACATCAGGTCCTTGTAGGCCTCGAGGTGCCCGCTGATCCGGTAAATCTCCTCGCTCGCGATGTGCGGCGTGTCCACCATCAGATACCCGCGCTTCACGTGCTCCTTCTTCCACTCCTCCTCGATCACGTGCCGGATCATCGAGCCCCGCGGATGCCAGTGGATCAGCCCGCTCCCGATCTCGTCATGCACCGAGAACAGGTCCAGCTCCTTCCCCAGCTTCCGATGGTCCCGCTTCTTCGCCTCCTCCTGCCTCGAGACGTAGAGATCGAGATCCTCCTTCGACCACCACGCGGTCCCGTACAGCCGCTGGAGCATCCGGTTCTTCTCGTCGCCCCGCCAGTACGCGCCGGTCGCGCGCAGCACCTTGACGACCGGAACCGCCCCCGTCGCCGCGACGTGCGGCCCCCGGCAGAGATCGGTGAATTCGCCCTGCGTGTAGAAGCTCACCGTCTCGTCGGTCCACTCCTCCAGCATCTCCACCTTGTACGTCTGCTTCTCCGCCTTCATCCGCTCGATCGCCTCGCTCCGGCGGAGCTCGGACCGCGAGAACGGGAAATTCTGCGCGACGATCTTCTGCATCTCCGCGTCGATCTTCTCAATGTCCTCCGGCGTGAACGGCCGCTCGGGATCCATGTCGTAGTAGAACCCGTCCTCGATCGGCGGCCCGATCGCCAGCCGCGTCCCCGGATACAGCCGCTGCACCGCCTGCGCCATGATGTGCGCGCAGCTGTGCCGCAGGTGGTCCAGCGACTCCGGCATCTGCCGCGTGATGATCCTCACGCTCCGGTCCCCGGCCAGCGGGAAGAACAGGTCCACCGGCTGCCCGTCGACCTCCGCAATCACGGCGTCCTTCGCCAGCCTCTTGCCGATCGACTCCGCGAACTGCCGCACCGTCGTCCCGTCAGGAACCTCGCGGACGGACTTATCTGGAAGTGTGATTTTCGCCATGGTGGGCAGAGTACACCGAAGAGGGAATCCGGTGTCAATCGCCGGATGGGCGCGGAGGTTCGCGGAAGAACGGGGCGCACGGCCCGGCGACGGCGGGACGCCCTATCGCCCGTCCCACTTCAGCGACTCCCCCTTCGTGACGAACCGCCCCTTGATCCCCGCGAGCGGCCCCGGGACGCGAAGCTCCGAATCCTGCCCGCGGCGGAGCAGCGTGAGCGTCACGGGCCCCCTCCCGCCGGCGCCCTGCAGCGCCGCCTTCCAGTCCGCCTCGCCCGCGATCGCCTTTCCCTCGACCGCCGTCACGATGTCGCCCCGCTGGAGGCTCCCGCCGGGACGCGGCCGCGTGCCCATGCGTGGGTCGTCGCGGGAGGGAACGCCGAGGACGAGGAATCCGGTCACGGGGGGACGGATCATCTGGAGAGCCGCGGAGGCGAGTTCGGCGGGAACGCGGTTCGGGCCGGCGGCGAGGTCGCGGAGGGCGGACTCCGCCACGGCGGGGCTGGAGGCGATCGCCCGGAGGTAGAGCGACTGGGCCTGCAGACGGGTTTCGGCGCGGAGCCGGGCGAGGATCTTCGGGAGGAGCGCCGGAGTGACGTTCCCCCCGAGTGCGTGGAGGATCCGGGCGGCTTCCTCGTCGGAAGCGTCCTCGAGGCATTCGACGAGGAAAGCGCCTTCGCCCGCCTCGCCGAGCCAGGCGAACGCCAGCTCGAGGTAGAGTTCGGCGCCGACGGTTCCGGTCGCGCGCGCGAGCGGCACGGCGTGCCTGTGGAAGGCGATTTCCGACGCGAGCGGGTCGAGTTCGGCTTCGCGGAGCGTGTACTCGACGGGGTCGTCCACGGCGAGAATGGCGAGGACGAGCGCGGCCGCGTCGTCCCAGGCGTCCGGCCCGGAGGCGATGAGCGTCCGGATCGCCGCGACGGCGGTCGTCCAGTCCCCCGCCTCGACCGCCCGTTCGGCCTCGGAGAGGCCGGGT
>JABWAY010000243.1 GCA_013360825.1 Candidatus Brocadiia bacterium
CCCCACGACCCGCGCCGCCCCGGCAGCGGATTCCGCCAGCGCTCTCACCGCCGCCACGCCGGCGTCCAGGGCAGGGAATCCTTCGCGCGCCCGCTCCGTCTCCAGCGCGCCGAACCGGGATCCCTTCCCCCCCGCGCTCAACTCGCCCTCTGGGGAGCCTGCTCCCGCAGGATCCCCACCAGCTCCGTCCGGATGCGCTCGAGGACAAAAACGATCGCCATCACGCGGTGGTCGCGCCAGCCCGGCGCGTGCCTCATGCACCACTCCCGCGCGATCTCCTGCCGGTCCACCTGCCCGCTCCCGTGCTCCCCGCGGTACCAGATCTCCCGCTCGATCTCCTGCAGCTGGTCCCGGATCTCCCCCTGCGGCGAGATCGACCGGACCTGCAGGATGTACATCCGCAGCGCCAGGTCGTCCGGGGCGCCCGCACCCCCGCGCAGCTTGCTCAGGTGGCGGTCCCGGTACTCCAGGATGTCCACGCGGTGGTTGCGCACGAACTCGATGAGGTCCCGCGCCACCTGGCCCAGGCGGCCGGCCTCCCACTCCTTCTGCAGCTCTTCCAGCTCAGACATGGTGTCGAATCCAGGATGATGACGAGAACATCATACTAACTCGGCCGGTCCCCGGGGGCAACTTGAGCCTGCGGGGGGCCCGGCGGAGCCTCCGCGGCGAGGGCGGGAAGCGACGGCGGCGGGGCGAGCTGGTCCTCGCGGTGGACGGGGAGGGTGACGGTGAACGTGGTTCCGACGTGCTTCTGGCTCGTCACGTCGATCCTGCCACCGTGGTTCTGGATGATGTTGTACACGACCGACAGCCCGAGTCCCGTCCCCTCCGCGCCCTTGGTCGTGTAGAACAGGTCGAACGCCTGCGCCAGTTCCGCCTCGGTCATCCCGACCCCGTTGTCCGTCACCGACGCCGAAACCTCGTCCTCCCCCAGGTGGTAGTGCACCCGGATCTGCCCCTTCTCCTCCTCCGTCGCGTCGCTCGCGTTCAGGATCAGGTTCAGGAAGACCTGGACCAGCTCGCTCGGGTCGCAGAAGACGTTCGGGAGCCGGTCGGGGGTCTCGTGCGTCAGCTTCACCTTCTTCCGGTCCAGCCGGTACTGGGCCAGCCCGATCGCCCGGTCCAGCACCTCCCGGAGGCTCGCGGCCTGCGGGTTGACCTTCCGCGGCGAGAACTGCAGGACCTTCTTCACGGTGTCCTGGATGCGCAGGAGAGACTCGATGATGAGCTCCAGGTACTGCTCGCGCCGCTCGGCCTTCATGTCCGGGCGCTTGAGCGCCCGCGCCGCATTGAGCATCCCGCCAAGCGGGTTGTTGATTTCGTGCGCGATGCCGGCGGCCAGCGTCCCCGTCGCCGACAGCCGCTGCGCCACGATCAGCCGCCGCTCCGCCCCCTTGACCTTGCTCGTCGCGTCCGCGACCCGGGCCTCCAGCGTCTCGTGATACTCCCGCAGCCGCTCCTGCATCGAGTTGAACGCCCTCAGCAGGTCCCCCGTTTCGTCCTGCGTCCCGGGGTCCTCCACGGGGCGCGTATAGTCCCCCAGCGACAGCCGCTCCGAGGCCCGCGCCAGCCGCTCCAGCGGCTTCACCACCAGCCGCTCCAGCACCAGCGCCATCGTCAGGATCAGGAGCCCCGTTCCCGCCACCATCAGCATCGTCAGGTAGACGAACGACTGGCGCAGCTCAAACCCCTCCACCGCCTCGTGCTCGATCCGCGCCCGCAGCAGCACGAACTCCGGGCTCCCGCCCCCCGGCTCCGGCGCGAGCTCGATCCGCGCCACGAACAGGTCCCCCTCCAGCGTCACCTGGTTGTTCCCCTCCGCCCGATAAAGCTCCCGCTTCGCCTGCTCGATCGGAATCTGCGGCGGCACGTCCCAGGCCAGCGCCTCATACTTCCGGTCGTAGACAACCCACTCCCGGAAGATCTGCGACCGGCGCAGCCGCTCCTCCAGCTCCGACAGCTGCTCCTGCCGCGAAGCCCCGGCCCCGACGCGCAGGATCACGTCCTGCGTCATCTGCTGAATCAGCCGGGCCACCGCCCCGCGCTGCGCCTCCCGCCTCCGGACGTTCTCCAGGACCAGGTTGACGGTCAGGAGCGCCGACACGAAGCCCATGGTGAGGATGATCCACCCGAAGACCTTCGTGCGCAGCTTCATGGGTCGGCGGCAGCCTCCGGCGCCCGGCCGGAGGGCGCGACCGCGCGATCTTCGCACAAAAAAAGGGCCCCTTCCAGCGGAAGGGGCCCTCGGGGTGCTGCCGGAGGACTAGTTCATGTTGTTGATGAGGCTGACCAGCGGAAGGAACAGCGCGACGACGATGAACCCGATGGTGAGACCCATGCCGATGATCATGATCGGTTCCATGATGGACATCAGCGCGCCGACCGCCGCATCGACCTCGTCGTCGTAGTTGTCGGCGATCTTGATGAGCATCTTGTCGAGTTCTCCCGTCTCCTCGCCGACGTCGATCATGTTGATGACGATGTCGTCGAACACCTTCGTCTGCGCCAGCGGCGAGGCGATCGACTCTCCTTCACGGATCGAGTCGTGCACGACCTGCACCGCGTTGGCGATGACCTCGTTGCCGACCGCGTTCTTCACGATCGACAACGCTTCAAGAATCGGAACGCCGGACTGGATCAGGGTGCCGAGCGTCCGGCAGAAACGGCTGATGACGGACTTCTTGATGATTTCGCCGAACAGCGGCATGTGCAGCTTGAACTTGTCCAGCATGATCCGGCCGCCCTTGTTTTTCGTGATCATCCGGAAGGCCACGAAGAGCGCGAACGGCACGCCCGGGAGGAGGAACCAGAAGTTCACCAGGAAGTCCGACATCTTGAGCAGGGCGACCGTGGGCAGCGGCAGGGCGGCCCCGAGGTCGTCGAACACGACTTTGAACTGCGGGATGACCCAGATCAGAATGCCGGACACGATCAGGACCGCGATGCTGATGACGGAGGCCGGGTAGATGCTCGCCCCGATCACCTTCCGTTTCAGGGCCTGCGCCTTTTCCATGTACACGGCAAGACGCTGCAGGATCGTGTCGAGCACTCCGCCCGCCTCACCCGCCTTCACCATGTTCACGTAGAGCCGGTCGAACGCCTTCGGGTGCTTGGCCATCGCCTCGGACAGGCTGGACCCGGATTCGACGTCCTCGGCCACCTGCGCCACGATTCCTTTCAGCGCGCACGGCTTCATCTGGTCCGTCAGGATCTTGAGCGAGCGCACGATCGGAAGGCCCGCGTCCTGCAGAATCGACAGCTGCACCGTGAAGGCCGTCAGCTGCTTCTGGCTCACGCCGCCGCCCAGCGAGAATCCCTTCTTCTTCGTCGCGCCGTGCGCCCCCTTGGCCGGGTCCGCCCCCTTCTCCTTCACGTTCGTGGGGAACAGTCCCTGGGCGTGGACCTTGTTCATCGCGTCCTGCGCGTTGGAGGCTTCCACCTCCGCCTTGATCTTCTTGCCCTTGTTGTCGACTGCCTCGTACGTAAAGATCGCCATGGACCGGCTCCGATTGAAGGACTATGCGTTGAGAGTCTCGCGGACGACCTCTTCGATGGATGTCACGCCGTCGTAAATCGCCAGCAGCCCGGCTTCTCTCAGGACCCGCAGCCCCTGCTCGCGCGCGGCACGGCGGATGTCGTCCGTGCTCGCGCTCTGCATGACCATGTTCCGGATCCGGTCGGTCATCAGCATGATCTCAAAAAGCGCCTGCCGGCCGCGGTACCCCGTATTGTTGCAGTTGTTGCACCCGGTCCCGTACATGAATCGCTTTCCCTCGACGTCCGAGGCCCGCAGCCCGAGCTGCATCAGCATCTCCTCGGTCGGCTCGTACTCCGTCTTGCATTTCACGCAGACCCGCCGCACGAGGCGCTGCGCGACCACCGCCTCGAGCGTCGCGGAGATGAGGAAGGTCTCGATCCCGAGGTCGAGCATGCGGGTGATGGAGGAGGGGGCGTCGTTCGTGTGGAGCGTGCTGAACACCAGGTGGCCCGTCAGGGAGGCCTCGATCGCGATCTGCGCCGTCTCGAGGTCTCGGATCTCGCCGACCAGGATGTAGTCCGGGTCCTGTCGCAGGATCGACCGCAGGCAGGCGCTGTAGGTCACGCCGACTTCTTCGTTGATCTGGCACTGCACGATCCCGTCCAGGTCGTACTCGACCGGGTCTTCGGTCGTGATCGTCTTCCACTTGATGTCGTTGATGTAGTTCAGGCACGAGTAGAGCGTCGTCGTTTTCCCGGAGCCCGTCGGGCCCGTCACGATCATGATCCCGTTCGGGAGGTCGAGGAGCAGCTTGACCAGCTTGAAGTCTTCCTCGCGGAGCCCGATGTTGTCGATGTCGAGCGAGACGACCGACCGGTCGAGCACGCGCATGACGACGCTTTCGCCGAACATGGTGGGAAGCGTCGAGATACGGAGGTCGACGGGTTTTCCGCCGATCGCGAGCATGATGCGGCCGTCCTGCGGCAGGCGCACCTCGGAGATGTCGAGGTTGCTCATGACCTTGATGCGGCTGATCAGGGCGAGCGCGAGGTGGAGCGGCGGCGGCATCATCTCGTACAGGACGCCGTCGACGCGGTACCGGACTTTGAACTCGGTTTCGAAGGGTTCGAAGTGGATGTCGGACGCCTGGTCCTTGATCGCCTGGAGGAGGATCAGGTTGAGCAGCTTGACGACGGGGGCCGAGTTCGCGGCGTCCGCCATCTGCTGCAGGTCCATCGGGCCCTTCTCGGTGTCCTTCGTCGTCGTGGCGTCCATGTCCGCGCCCATGGCGGCGAGGAGGTCTTCCACCGTCGCGGTCTGCCCGGCGTAGTACTGGTTGATCGCGCGGGTGACGGCGTCCTCGTTCGACACGGCGCCCTGGACGTCGCAGTTCAGCATGAACCGGAGGTCGTCCAGCACGCTCACGTTCAGCGGGTCGGCCATCGCCACCGTGAGCATGTTGTTCTCGAACTTCACCGGGATGATCTTGTAGACCTTCGCCATCGTCGGGGAGACCTTTTCCAGCGTCCCGCGCTCGAGCTTCATCTCGTCCAGGTTGACGACTTCCATCCCGACCTGCGCGCCGAGCGCCAGCAGCATCTCCTCCTCGGAGACGTACCCCAGCTCGACCAGGATCGACCCGAGCGCCCCCCCTTTCTCGCGCTGGAGGGAGAGCGCCTCCTGGATCTGCCCCTCCGTGACAAGTTCCATCTCCTTGAGCAGCTGGCCGAGCGGCTTCTGGGGTGCGTTGAGCGCCATTCCGGGGGATCTCCGTCCGGGTGTCCGTCAGGGTACCGAGTGCCGTCAGGTCGCGGGCGACCGTGTCTTATAGGACCCGCAACCCGGCGGAGTCAAGGCAGTTTAGACCCCGCGTTCGCGGAAACAAAGCACGACTTCGGCCCCGGCGGGTTGACGCCCCCTGCCGACCGGCGTACAAGGGGCGCATGGCCGCGCCGCCGACACTGCCGGGAGAAGACGAACTCGCCGGGCTCCTGCAGGCGCTGGCCGTGCGGTACTACCCCGGGGCGGCGATCCGGTTTCGCGTGGAGTGGAGCCGGCGGATGTCGCGCAGCGCGGGGCTCTGCTACTACCGGCGGAAGGTGATCCGGCTCTCGTGGCGCTATCACGCCGTCTTCCCGGCGGAGATCGAGAACACCCTGCGGCACGAGCTCATTCACGCCGCGGGGATCCTCGGGCACGGGCCGCGCTTCGTCGCGGAAGCCAGACGCCTCGGGTGCGACGTCCACGCGCATCCCCTTCCCGGCCGCCCCTGGCGGTATGTCTACGCCTGTCCGGCGTGCGACCAGCAGGTGCGGACGCGGCGGCGGGTGGACTATTCGTGCGGGAAGTGTTCGCGGCGGTGGGACGCGCGGTATCGGCTGGTGCTGAAGGCGGATCTGAGGTCGGCGGGAGGGGAACTCCCGTGAGCGGGGGTTTCCGGGCGCTCCCGATCTCGAGTTCGACGGGCGGAGGCCCTCCGGAGCAACCCGTCCTGAGCGGGGGGGCGACCTGTCCCTGTCATGCCGGCCGGGCTCAGGCGGAATCGGGGCTCTGAGCTGTCCGGGGGATGCGGGGGGAACCGCGCGTTCCGGCACGGGCAGGACTGACGCGCGTTCGGCCGCGCTCAGTCGGATCGCGAGGATCGCAGTCGATCGAGCAGGTTCCGCACGCCGGGGAGCTCCGGGTCGAGCCGCAGGGCTTCCTCGAGCTCGCGCCGTCCTTCCTCCGTCCGGCCGCCGGCGACGAGTGCCTGGCCGAGATTCGCGCGGGCGCCGGCATCCCGAGGGAATCGCAGCGCGAGGTCCCGGCTGAGGTCGAGGGCTGCCGCCAGGTCGGGACCGGGGTCGAGGCCTCGGGCCTGG
>JABWAY010000244.1 GCA_013360825.1 Candidatus Brocadiia bacterium
GTGTGGCCGCGGACCTGGGGGCCGCCCGGGCCTGGGGTGAGCGCGGGCGGGAGCTGTGCCGGGGGCGGTTCGCCGCGGCGAGGATGGTCGCCGCGCTGGAGGATCTCTATCGGCCGCTGGTGCCGGGGGGCGGCGTGTGAGGAGAAACGGGATGGAATGGAGGCGGCGCACCGGGGGGGGCGCAAAATTGCCGATCCCTGTCGTTCCTGCTACACTCTCCGTAACCCCTTGCGGGAACGGAGCGTCCGTCAAGTGAGAGCGATCATCTCGGACATTCACGCGAATCTTGAGGCTCTCGAGGCCGTTCTGGCCGACATTACGAGCAAGGGAATCACACAGATCCAGTGCCTGGGGGACGTGGTCGGCTACGGGCCGAATCCTGTCGAGTGCGCGGACCGGACCCGGGAGGTCGTCGAGTGGTGCCTTCTCGGCAACCACGACGAGGCGGTCGTGGACGAGGTCGTGGGGGGGATCGGGTTCAATCCGCTGGCGCGCCAGGTGATCGACTGGCACCGCAAGGAGCTCAAGCCCGGGTGGCTCTCCAACAAGCTGCGCAAGGAGCGCTGGGAGTGGCTCCGGAGCCTGCCGCGCATGAAAAAGGACGGCAACGTGATGTACGTCCACGGGAGCCCGCGGGACCCCACGATGGAATACGTCCTGCGGACCGACTGCGAGGATCTCATGGGGCAGATCCCCGACAAGATCCGCGAGTGCCTCGAGAAGATCGACTGGGTCTGCTTCAACGGCCACACGCACGACCCCGGCGTCATCACGGACGACGGCCGGTTTCAGACGCCCGCGGAGCTGAACATGGAGTACCGTCTTGAGGAAGGGCGGAAGGCGCTGATCAATGTCGGGTCGGTCGGGCAGCCGAGAGACGGCGACCGGCGCAGCTGTTACGTGACGATCGAGGGGAACGAACTCCGGTACCACCGGGTTGAGTACGAGTGGGAGAAGACGGCGGAGAAGATCCGCAGGAACAGCGCGATCGACCCGAGGATGGGAGAACGCCTCGGGCTCGGGCGCTGATCGGCGTCACCATGGGAGACACAGACATGCGCGTACAGATCACGGCCAAGCACGTCGACATGACCGACGAAATCCGGGACTACGCGGAGGAGCGCGGCGAGAAGCTCGGCCGGTTCTACGACCGGATCACGGCGGTGGACGTGGTGCTGACCCGGGACGGGAACGACTACGGCGCGGAGATGATCTGTCACGGCACCCGCGGGCAGAAGCTGATGGCGAAGCTGTCGCACGAGGATCTGTTCGCGGCGATCGACCTGGTCACCGACAAGATGGAACGCCAGGTGACGAAGCTCAAGGAGAAGGTGCGCGGGCACCACGCCCGTGAGACGCCGAAGCTGAGCGCCGGGGTCGAACTCCCGTCGCCGGACCAGGAGCAGTATGGCGAGGACTGGCTGTAACAGGGGGCAGTGAGGGACGGCAGCGGCGGCCGAGGTCGCCGTGGGGAAACACGATGAAACTGATCGAATTGCTGCCCAAGGAGGCCGTCGTCGAGGGCCTCGGGGCGAAGGACAAGAAGGGGGCGCTCAAGGCCCTGGTCGAGGCGCTGCGGGCGAGCCGGAAGCCCCCCCGGCCGAAACTGGAGCCGATCCTGCGCGCGCTGGTCCAGCGGGAATCGATCGGCACGACCGGGATTGGCGGGGGAGTTGCGCTCCCGCACGCCAAGATCGAGGGGATCCCGTCGATCATGGGCGCCTTCGGACGCCTCTCCACCGGCCTGGACTGGGGGGCCGTGGACGGGGAACGGGTCGACCTCGTCTTCGTCCTGGTGTCCCCGGCTTCGGACCCGAACCTGCACCTCGCGGCGCTCCAGCGACTCAACCGCGGAATCCGTCTTCCCAACATGGCCCGGTTCCTGCGCGCGGCGAAATCCGCCCGGGAGATCTCCGACCTGTTCCGGGAAATGGATGAGGCGGTGGGGGGCTGATATGGCTGAAATCACGCTGACCGTCCAGAACAAGCACGGCCTCCATGTCCGCCCCGCAACCCAGCTCGCCGACCTGGCGGGAAAGTTCAAGAGCCGGGTTGAAATCGTGAAGGACGGGCACGCCGTGGCCGCCCGCAGCATCATCGAGCTCCTCACGCTCGCAGCGGCCCACGGAACGGTCCTGACCGTCCGGGCCGAAGGGCCCGACGCGGCCGAGGCCGTGGCGGCCGTCGAGAAGCTCTTTACGTCCCGATTCGGTCTGGAGTAGCGGGGGCGCGATGCAGATTCTCAAAGGAACGCCGGTCAGTCCCGGGATCGGGATCGGGGAGGCCTTTGTCCTCGACATCGAGGAATACCGCCTCCCGCGCCGGGCGGTTCCGATGGAGCAGGTCGAGGCGGAGATCGCCCGGTTCGAGACCGCCGTGGAGAGCGTCGTCACCGAGATCAAGGGCGACATCGCCCGGGTGGAGGCCTCCATCGCAGGAGAAAACCTCCCCGGCATCTTTCAGGGTCACCTGGCGATCGTCCGCGACCTGGTCGCCCCCGTCATCGAGGCCGTGAAGAAGTACCGGTTCACGCCGGAACACGCGGTCTCGAAAAAGGTCCGGACCATCGTCAAGCAGCTGACCTCGAATGAGGACCCCACCGGCTTCGCATCCCGGCTGGTGGCGGATTTCACGGACGTGGAAAAACGCCTCATGCGGGCGCTCTTCGGCGAGCGCACGTCCGCGCGCGACAACGGGAGGGCGAAGTCCGTGATCTTCGCCAGGGACCTCACGCCCTCCCAGACCATCGCGCTGGACCGCACGCGGATCCTCGGCTTCGTCACCGAATTCGGGGGGAAGACCTCCCACACCGCGATCCTGGCTCGCGCCCAGGGGATTCCCGCGGTCGTCGGGATCGAGAACGCGACCCGCGACGTCAGCGGGGGAGACATCGTGATCGTCGACGGCACCAAGGGGATGGTCATCGTCGAACCCGACGAAGAGACGCTCCGGAAGTACCGCGCGCTGGAGAGGAACTACGTCAATTTCGAGCGGCGCACCTCCGACGAGATGCGGCAGCAGCCGTCCGCGACCGCGGACGGCATCCAGATCGCCCTGCTCGCCAATATCGAGCTTCCGGATGAGGCCGAGCACGCCCGCAACTGCGGCGCCGGCGGGATCGGCCTCTTCCGGACCGAGTTCATGTTTTTCGACGCCCGGAACCCGCCGGACGAAAAGACGCAGTTCGAGGCCTATCGCAAGGTCCTGCGCGACATGGAGGGACGCCCCGTCACCATCCGCGCCCTGGACATCGGCGCGGACAAGGAGTTCGCCTCCGGGACGATCGCCCCGGAGCGCAACCCGTTCCTGGGCTGCCGGGGAATCCGGTACCTCTTCGAACGCATGGACCTGTTCCGCACCCAGCTCCGCGCCGTCCTGCGCGCCAGCGCGTTCGGCCGGGTCCGCATCATGTTCCCCATGATTTCGACGCTCGACGAGGTCAAGCAGGCCAAGGCGATCCTGGAGGATGTCCGCGAGGAGCTGACCTCGGAAGGCGTGGAATTCGACCCGGAGATCCCCGTCGGGATCATGATCGAGGTCCCCAGCGCCGCCATTTCCGCCGACATCCTCTGCTCCGAAGTCGATTTTCTCTCGATCGGCACCAACGATCTCGTCCAGTACGTGATGGCGGTCGACCGGATGAACGAGAAGATCTCCAGCCTCTACCAGCCGGGCCACCCGTCCGTCCTGCGGCTCATCCGGCAGGTCATCGAAGCCGGGGCGCTTTCCGAACGCCCGGTCTCCATGTGCGGCGAAATGAGCGGCGACCCGCTGTTCAC
This sequence comes from Candidatus Brocadiia bacterium, assembly GCA_013360825.1. GTDB lineage: Bacteria > Planctomycetota > MHYJ01 > WSZJ01 > WSZJ01 > WSZJ01. The sequence goes on from JABWAY010000244.1 coordinate 3,780, forward strand.
CGTTCCCCTCCTGGGATTCGGGCTCCGTTCCTTCAGCGCCATGCCCACGGCGCTGCCCACGGTCAAGAAGGTGCTGCGAAGCGTCACGCTGGAGGAAGCCCGGGAAGTCGGCCGGGAGGTTCTGAAGCTGCAGGACAGTCACCACGTGATCGAGTTCCTGACCGAGCGGACGCGCAAGATCCTCCCTGAAATGTTCTGAATCCGCCGCATTTCGGCGGGGATGCGCGGTGTGGTACCGTTGACCGGGCGCCGTTCCGGGCGCAACCTGCCCGCTACCGGCGTGTTCAAGCTGCAGGCCGAAGAGGAGAGATTCCGTCATGAGAAAGTTCGCAATCGCCGCCGTCCTCGCCGGTGCGTCGCTCTCACCGCTGAGTCATCTGGACGCCGAGACCATCCGCATGCGGGACGGAAGCTACCACTCCGGTGAGGTCGTGAGCTCCGACGACGCCAACGTCCGCATCCGGTTCCAGAGCGGACTGGAGCTCGACCTGAAATGGGACCAGCTCGCCCCCGGCGAGGCGGCGCGTCTGCGGATGCGGGCCGCCACGGAAAAGGCCGCCCGATTTCTGGTCGACGGCGTCGTCGTGTCCACGGAACACGACGTCTTCGAGGGGATCATCCTCGAGGAGACGGCCGACCGGGTGCGGCTGAAGACGGCGCGCGGAACGAAGGAGATCCCGAAGGTCGCGATCAAGGGGCGTGAAACGACCCGGATCAACGCCCTCTCGGTCTACACGCCTGAGGAGGTCTACGCCTCGAAGTCGGGGCTGTATGCGACCGACTCGGCGGCAGGGAACTTCGACCTCGGGGAACTCTGCCTCTCGATCGGGCTGTTCCCGAAGGCGAAGGAACACTTCACCAGGGCGCTCGAAATCGACCCTGGCTGGAAGGTGCGGATCGATCCCCGCCTGGCATCGGCCGAGACGGGGGTCCGCGAGGCCGAGGCCGCGGCGATGCTCAAGGAGGGGGAGGCGCTCATCGCGGGCGGCAAGCTCGAGGAGGGGATCGGGATTCTGAAGGACCTCCTGTCGAAGTACCCCGGGACCGCGGCCGCGTCCAAGGCCGGGGAGCTGGTGACGAAGGGGGAACAGGACGTCGGGGCGCTCCAGGACGTTCAGAAGAAATCGACCGACCTCAAACGTGCGAAGGCCTACTACGACGAGATGACGGCGCTGATCCGCAAGGCGACCACCTCGAAGCTGACGTTCCAGGGGCTGAAGGAGTACGTGGAGAAGACCCTGGCGACCGAGATCATCGCCAAGCTGGCGGCCAAGGACGGCGTCGACGTGAAGCAGTGGGAGGCGGACTGGCGCGCGCGGAATCTGGAGGAGTGGAAGACGGCATCCTACGGCGCGGCGTCCTGGATGATGGAGCCCAACGTCCTCGTCGTCGAGGGTGAGGGGAGCCTGGAGGACAAGCTCAAGCGGCAGAAGAACGCGCAGCAGATCGCGGACCTGAAGAAGCAGGCGGAGGATCTCCGGAAGGGCGTGGACGCGGCGTGGGCGAAGCTGTCGCAGACCGACAAGGTCGCCTGGCTGACTGCGTACGCGGCGGAGAAGTCGCTGACGGTGAAGCAGCCGGTGGATCATCCCGCCTGTTCGATGTGCCAGGGGAAGGGCGTGCTGGGAACCACGAAGCTGTGCACGCGTTGTCTCGGGATCGGGAAGGATCGGCTGGTCAGCTACAAATAACCGGGGTGGGGACGTGCGCTGCGCGTCGTGTTCGACGGAGAATCTCCCTGCGGCGAGATTCTGCGGTGGGTGCGGAGCCGCGCTGGAGGGAGCGGCGTCGGCGCGCGCCTGCAGCGCCTGCCGGGCCCCCAATCCGGCGGGGGCCAGGTTCTGCAACCAGTGCGGCGCCCCGGTGGCGGGAACGCGCGGCTACGACGAGGGGAAGGAACGGCGGGTCGTCACCGTGCTCTTTGCCGACGTCAGCGGATTCACCTCGCTGGCGGAGCGCCTCGACCCCGAGGAGGTCGAGGAACGGATCCGCTCCTGCTGGGCCCGCCTGACCCCGATCATCGAGCGGCACGGCGGGTACGTGGACAAGTACATCGGGGATGCGGTCATGGCGCTCTTCGGCGCCCCCGTCGCCCACGAGGACGACCCGGAGCGCGCGATTCACTGCGCCATCGCCCTGCACCAGGCCCTTCGAGACGAGCGGCTCCGCCTGCGCGTCGGCGTCCATACGGGAGAGGTCATCGTCGGCTCGGTGTCGACGCGCGGGGACCGCGACTACACGGCGATGGGCGATGCGGTCAACACGGCCAGCCGCCTGCACACGCACACGCAGCCCGGGCGGACGGTCGTCAGTTCCGTCACGCTTCGCCTCGTCGAGGGGCGGTTCGCCGCGCGCCAGCTGGAGCCGCTGACGGTCAAGGGCAAGAGCGAGCCGATTTCCTGCGCGGAGGTCCTGGGCCCCGCGCCGCGGGTGGAGGGCTCGGGGATTTACGGCCCGTTCGTGGGACGGCAGGCGGAGCTGGCGAGGCTGGACGGGCTGCTGGCGCGCTCGCGGGCCGAGGGGGCGCTCGTGCC
>JABWAY010000245.1 GCA_013360825.1 Candidatus Brocadiia bacterium
GGGATCGGGCCGGCGCGGCGGAGCTGACGGCGAAGCCCTACTTCCCCGTCCGCGCCATCCGCTCGACCGCCGCGCGCGGGTCCGGCTCCTTCGCGGCGGCTTTCACCGCCAGCAGGAACGCGCGCAGGTCCCCCCCGCTGGCGGCCAGCAGCGCCTCCCACAGCCCCTCGTCCCCGTGATAGACGGCGAACCCCGCGAACATCGCGGTGTTCCAGTCGCGCTCGTGGTACCTCCGGTACCGCTCGCTGTGGAATCCCGCCGCCGCCTCGCGGTACCGCGCCTTCTGCCGGACGATCACCGCGTCCCTCAGCGCCCGTTTCTCCCAGCTCTTCAGGTCCAGCGCAAACACCCCGGCCAGCTCATCCCGCCCCTCGAGAAGCAGCCGCTGGAACAGCTCGCGCTCCTCCGCGCTCTCCCGCGCCCGCGCGACCTCGCGCGAATCCTCACCGAACCGCTCGATCATCCACCGCCGCGCCCCCCGGCGGCCGACGAAATCCGCGAGCGACTCGTTGAACGCGACGCTCCCGGGGATCCAGACCGTCGCGTGCGTCGTCTCGTGAAGGACGGTGTTCGCGACGTCGTGGATCTCCCCCTCCGCAAAACAGGAGAAGATCGGGTCGCTCACGATGCCGAGCATGCTGTACGCGAGCACCGGGCGCACCCAGACCTCGTACCCGGCGCGCTCCTGGCGCTCCGCCTCCGCCCGGGCGTCCTCCAGGCGGAAAAACCCGAGATACGGCACCCTCCCGACCACCGGGAACCACCAGGTCCGAGGCTCCAGCGAGTCCGGCGGACAGGCCGTCAGAAGCCACGAAACCGGCTCCCCGCCCGTGTCCACCCAGTCCTCGTACGACCCCGTCCGCGCCAGCCCCAGCTCCCGCTCCCCCCACGCCTTTACGTCGGCGATTCTCCGAAGCGTCTCGCGCGTCTCCTCGGGAGTCGCGGGATCCGCGAGAACCTCCCCCACCGGGCGCCGCGCACCGAGCAGCCGCAGCTGCCCGATCGCCTGCTGGTTCAGGTACGGAAGCGTGCACCCGGGCGCGACCAGCAGCGCGGCCGCGGCGCACGCCCGCGTGAGCGGTCTCACCGCCGCGCGCTAGTGCGGATCATCCGGGCCGTGGTCGTGCCCGTCATCCGGCCCCGGGGGAGGCCCCTCCGGCCCGAATTCCTCCCCCTTCCCCTTCACCAGCGCCTTCCGGTCCACGTGCACCTTCGCGAACGACTCCGCGTCGATCACGTAGTACCAGTCCGCGAACCGGTCCTGCAGCTGTTTCGCGCGCTTGATCCCCGCCTCCTTGCGCGCGTTGAACTTCTTCCCCGCCTCCATCATCCGACCCTTGAACGCCTCCATCGCCTTCGCGTGGTCCTTCGCGCGCTGGTCGTCGAGCTGCTCGCGCTGCCACCGCGTCAGCGGCCGCGTGTCGACCCGGTACCCGGGCTTCGGCATGTTCTCGTCCATCGCCTCGGGGCGGAGGGCCTTTTCGTCGAAGTGCGCGGTGATCATGAGGTAGCGCGCCTCCTTTGCCGCGGGCTTCCTGTCGTCCTTCTTCTCCTCCGGCTCGTCGGCGCCCGACGAGAGGCCGAGGCCGCTGCCGGTGAAGATATCGCCGAAGCGGAGGGTTGCGACGACGCCGTCCTCGCAGTGGACCTCGAGTTCCCCCTGCTTGGAGTAGAGGGTGCCGGAGCGGTCGTCGTAGAAGTAGCCGCGGGCGATCAGGTCGGAGAACGACCGGTCGTCGACCTTGAACCCGTCCCGGCGCTTGAGGTCGCGCGACAGTCCCTCGGGCTTCTTGCGGATCCCGACGATTTTCAGCCCCTCGACGGTCTGGGTCATCGTCCCGACGGTCGCCGCGTTGACCTCCTCGGCCGCCGGGTCAAGCCCCTGCATCGTCCATGTGTCGCGCGGCTTTTCCACGCTGACCGGCGGGCGCGGGTTCAGACGGGCCACGCCGCCTTCCGCGACGACTTCGTAGTCCTTCACGACCAGCCGCCAGACCGAGTCGGCCTTGATGCGCGTCAGGTCGGTCTCGATCCAGTCGGTGAAGCGCGTCGAGAGGTCGAGGTCGAGCGCGACGCTGTAGACGCGCCGCTGGTCCGGGACGCGCACGAACCACCGGTTCTTCTCGCCGGGCATCTTGCGCCCGATGATCAGGTCCGCCAGGACGTTCCCGGCGCCGTCGCGCAGCGTGAGCCGCCGGCCGCGCGCCTTCGGGTCGGCCCCGGAGGAGTCCTCGGGATCGACGACGCCGCAGGCGGGGTAGTCTTCCTTCCGCTCCGTCCGGATCGAGTCCTTGAGCATCCCGATCACGCTCGTCGCCGTCTTCGCCAGCCGGTCCTTCGCGTCGGCCGGGTAGTTGTGGTGCGAGGGGATCACCCAGCGCCCGTCGCGGAATTCGACCTTGAACGTGAAGGGCTGGGCGGCGGTCGCGTCCCACTCGACGACCTGGAGCGACTGGGCCGCCTCGGGATCGGTGAACGCGGGGAAGAACGGCTTCCCCTGCTCCGCGAACGCCTCTCCTTTGATCGCCTTCGGCCCCGTCAGCCCCGTGATCGTGGCCAGGATCGCCCCCGCCAGCAGGACGCCCCCCGTCTTCATCCACTCGTTCATGCGCCGCCTCCCGTCCGTCCCCCGACCCACCGGTCCCCGGCCGCCAGCCCGCGCTCGCGCCGCCAGCGCAGCATCGCCACCAGCGCGCCGACCAGCAGCGCCGGGAGCGGCGGCACGAACGTCCCGCTCCGCCGGATCCGGTTCTGGATCCGCTCGATCTCGCGGTTCGCCCGCGCCCGGCTCTCGTTGATCCTGCGCTCCTTCTCGTCCTCGGTCTGCTGCTTCTTCTGGTCGAACAGCTTCTGCTCCACCTGCTGCTTCTGCGCGACCATGATCTCCTTGGTCGTTTCGTCCAGCCCCTCGCGCGCCTCGATCTTCTTCACCTCTTCGCTCAGGTGCTCCTGCGCGCGCTTCAGCTCCGCCTCCGCCCGGTCCTCCGCCTCCTTCTGCTCCTTCAGCTGCTGCTCGTCGAAGACGCGCCGCTCCGCCTCGAGGGCGTCGAGCACCCGGTGGGCGCGGCGGCGTTTGCGCAGTTCGATGAACGTCTCGTCGCCGGCGAGCTGGTCGACGCAGTTGAGGACAAACGTCACGTTGTCGAACTGGATGTGCTCCGTCCCGGCCCGCCGGAGCCCCTCCCGGCGCATCGCGAAGAACTGCGACCCGATCACGTCCACGTCGGCGATGAAAATCATGTTCACGGTCCCCGTGATCCGCGCCGCGAGCGTCAGGTCGCGCCCCTCCGAGACATGGCGGCGGGCGGGGTTGAAGCTCGTCCGCCCGAAGAAGTCGCGGGCGAGGACCTCGTCGTACCGGAGCCCGCCGGAATTCTTCCCGGTCGTGATCAGCGGCGTGAAATTCACCCCCGGCGTCCCGCGCGGCTCGATGCAGCCCGGGAAAAGAAAAACCATCTCCTGGAGGCCGGAGATCGTGAGCTCGTGCGGGTTGAACGCCTCGCGCGCGCCGTTGCCGGGGGTCACGAAGACGATCTCGGGGTCGACCGCGCTCAACGCCGGGTGCGGATTGAACTTGTCCCACGCGATCACCGCCGTGTCCCAGCGCAGCCCCGCGAGCACCATCAGGTCGTTGATGTTCCCCTTCGGCTCCTGCGGCTGCTGCGGCGGCCCGAACGGGTTCCGCGGCGCCCCGCGCTCCTTCTCGCTCGCGGCCCCGCCCTGGATGTCGAGGGGGAAGGGATCGTCGAGCAGGAGCACGGGCTTTCCGCGCCGGACGTAGGCGAGGAGCTGGTCGAGGTCGGGCTGGGGGAGGGACGACGGCAGGATCGCGACGAGGACGGCGAGGTCGCCGGGGTAAGGGCCTTTCGACGGGACGGTCACGACCTCGTACTGGTGCTTGAGTTCGCGCGCCAGCTCCCACTCCGGGAGCGAGCGGAAACTGCTCATGTCGAACCCGCCGTTCACCTTCGCGTCGGTCTCGAGGATCCCGACCTTGAGCCGGTTGGGCTGCGCGCGCTCGTCCCCCGGCGCGTCGGTCCCGGCGGAGGCGGGGGGCGCGGCGGGAGGGCGCGACACGGTGCGGATCGACCGCGTCAGCTCGTACTCGATCGAGAGATTGCGGAAGAAGAACGGCGTCACCACCTCGTCCGCCCCGCACGTCACCGCGGCGCCGAGGAAGACGTCGACCTCTTCCGTCCGCCCGCCCCGCTCGTCCACCAGCTTCACCGGGACGATCCCGAACTTCTCCTCCGCCTCGTGCGCCTCGTCCGTGTACCGCCGCGTTTCGATGACGTTCAGGCGGATCCGGTCTCCACCCAGCGCGGCGTATTCGCGGAGAAGGTTGATCAGGTTGGCACGCGTCTCGGCGTACCCGCGCGGGACGTCCGGCGAGATGTAGGCCTGGATGTAGACGGGATTCCCGGGGTTGACCCCGCGGACGATCTCGTGCGTGACCTGCGAAAGCGAATGGAGCCGCTCGGCGGTCAGGTCGACCCGCGCCGGGCTCCGACCGATCATCACCACGAGGCTCGCCAGCGCCACCAGCGCCCCCGCGGCGCGCAGCCCGACGTGGGCCCCGAAGAGCGGGACCGACCACCGCCGGCGCGCGACGAGCACGAGGTTCAGGTAGAGCATCACCGCCGCGATCGCCGCGAAATAGAGCAGCGACGAGAACGGGATCGCCCCCGTCGTCATCTCCTCGAACCGCGGCACCGCGCCGATCCCCTTCCCCGCCGCTTCGAACGCCGGCCGCAGGAACCCGAGCCAGTCGGGAAGGGCGCGCGCCAGGCGTTCGTCGCAGTAGATCGGGACGGCGCAGAACAGCGCGCCGAGGATGAACCCGACGGTGAGGTTGTCGGTGACGATCGACCCGACCATGCCGACGGCGAGAAGCGCCGCGCCGAGGCACCAGAACGCGAAGTAGTTCGCGAGCATCAGCCCGGGATCCGGACTCCCGTAGATCGACAGGAAGACGACGTGGGAGAGCGAGAACAGCAGGCAGACGGTGTAGATCCCGAGCGCCGCCAGGTATTTCCCCGCCACCAGCTCCGAGTCCCGGACCGGCAGCGTCAGCAGGATCTCGTCCACCCCCTGCCGCCGCTCGTCCGCCCACGCGCTCATCGAGATCGCCGGGATGATGAACAGCAGCAGCGTCGGGAACAGCCCGTTCAGCGTGTTCAGGTTCGCCAGGTTGTCGCGGAAGAAGTCGTCCCGCCAGTACAGCGCGAACCCGCTCAGCAGGATGAAGACCGTGATGAACAGGTACCCCGTCGGGCTGCTGAAGTACCCGACGAAATCGCGGCGGAAAATCGAGCCGATCACCCGGGGACGCATCAGACCCCCACCCCCGACGCGGGACGCGTCTTCCGCCGGAAAAACTCCTCCAGGTCCGCCGACTCCGCCCGCATCTCCGCCACCGTCCCCTGGAAGACGATCTCCCCCGCGTTGATGAACACCACCCGGTCCGCCATCGCCTCCACCTCCTGCAGGATGTGCGTCGAGAGCAGCACCGTCCGCGTCTTCGACAGCTCGCGGATCGTCTTCCGCATCTCGCGGATCTGGTTCGGGTCGAGCCCCGACGTCGGCTCGTCCATGATCAGCACCTCCGGCTCGTGCAGCAGCACCTGCGCCATCCCCACCCGCTGCCTCATCCCGCGCGACAGCTTCCGCACCGGCTTGTCCAGGAACCCCGCGATGTCGCACAGCCGCGCCGCCGCGTCCACCCGCTCCCGCAGCCGCGCCCCGCCCAGCCCGCGCGCCCCGCCGAAAAACTCCAGCAGCCCCCGCGGCGTCATGTCGAGATACAGCGGCCCGTTCTCCGGCAGATACCCGAGCCGCTCCGCCGCCTTCAGCCGCTCCGTCGTGATGTCGAACCCCGCCACCCGCGCCGTCCCGCGCGTCGGCGCCAGATACCCCGTCAACACCCGCATCGTCGTCGACTTCCCCGCCCCGTTCGGCCCGAGGAACGCCGTGATCTGGTTCCGCGGCACCGTGAACGAAACGTCCCGGATCGCGTAAAACCCGCGATAAATCTTCGTCAGCCCGCACGCTTCGATCGCAGGCCCGTCGTTGGGTGTGTTCTCAGTCACGGGGAAGGGTTATATCCGCTGGGGGGTGAACGATCAACGGGGGTTGGTCAGAGATCCGCGTTCCACATATACGTCCCTCCCCCCCGTCGCCGTTGGACGGTCTCAGGGCCTCCGCGGCCCGCGCCCGCTGGACGGCGGCTGGGGCGGCGGCGTCCCGTCCGAATCCGCCGGCGGCGGATCGAAGTCCGGCACCCCCTCGACCCCGGTCACGCGCATCCC
>JABWAY010000246.1 GCA_013360825.1 Candidatus Brocadiia bacterium
GCGCGGCGGCGAGGACGCCGGCCGACTCCGCCTGGAGGTGAGCCGACAGGTCGAGCTGCTCGCGGGCGCGCGCGAGCTGCTCATGGGCGAGGCGCTCGCGCCGCTCGGCTTCCTTCGTTCCCTCCAGGTAGCTCTCGATATCCCCGCCGAGTTCCGCGACGCTGCCGTACCTGTCCTCCCGTCTCCGGGCCATCGCCTGGAGGCAGATCGACTCCAGGTCGGGAGGACAGCTCCGGACCTCCGACGGCGGTTTCAGGTCCGCGAGGACGACCTTCTCCATGATCTCCAGGTCGCTCTCCGCGTCGTAAGGCGGGACCCCGGCCAGAATCTCGTAGAGCGTCGCCCCGAGCGAGTAGACGTCGCTCCGTTCGTCCACCTGGTCCGCCTGCCCCATCGCCTGCTCCGGCGACATGTACGACGGCGTTCCGAAGACCATTCCCGCCTGCGTCCCTCCCCGCGCCTCGGGGTCGCCGCTCGGCCGGGCCGGGCTCACCGGCGCCATCCGCGCCAGCTCCTCCTCCCCCGCGAGCCGCGCGATCCCCCAGTCCACCACCAGCACCTCCCCGAAATCCCCGAGCATCACATTCGCCGGCTTCAGGTCGCGGTGAATCACGCCGCGGGAATGCGCGTACGCCACCGCCCGGCAGACATCGCGAAGCGCCTCCACCAGCCGCCGCGGCTTCCACGCGCCGGACCGGATCACCTCCTTCATGTTCCGCCCCACGATCCGCTTCATGCAGATGTACGCCTGTCCGTTTCCGGGAAGCGCCCCGAGTTCGTGCACGGGGACGATGTTCGGGTGTTCGAGGCGGCCGGTGATGCGTCCTTCCCAGCGGAAACGCCGGAGCAGGTCTTCGTCCGCGTCGCGCACGAGCAGTTTCAGCGCGACCTGCCGTCCGATCGACGTGTCCGTGGCCTCGACCACCTGCCCGAGCCCGCCCGCGCCGATCTCGGCGCCGAGTTCGTAGCGTGGGACGGCGAGCGGGGAGGGACTGGGGAGGGGCTGCCGCTGGGGCTGGGGATCGGCGGACGAGGGGCGCGCGGTGACCTGGCCGGAGCCGGCGCGGGCGGCCTCGGCCAGAAGGTCTTTCAGCGTGGCTTCGTCGAGCCGGCCGCGCGTCCAGAGGAGATCGACGGGGTCCTGCCCGCCCGCGGCCACCTCGGAGATGGCGTGAAACAAAGCCTCCGGGATGAGGCGGCGGCGGAGCGCCAGGCTGAGCACAAGGAAATGGCGGTTTGGGGTCATGGGGTGGTGCGGATTGTGGAAGGAGGTGGGAAAGAGCGGAGAGTCTACCAATCGCGTCGCTCCCGTCGGGCTGCAAACCGGATGCGGCTGGAATTCGGGATGGGGGCGAATGGGCGGCCTGTGACTCCGAGTTGAGGTTCCGTCCGGGTGTGAGGTGTGCCCGGCCGAGTTGGCCCCAAGGAACTTTACATCTTTGGAAAGAATGCCGCTTTTCCGGCACGCCGTGGATCGTGCTAAGATGCGCGTGAATCGGGACTTGAGCGAATCTTACACTTGAAGCCGACCGGCACAGCGATTGCAGATTGTTCCCCGGAATCCATCGGAGGCGGGCCATGGCGGAAGACCGCAGCATCTGCACACTCGAGGTCGAGACCGACGGCAAGTCCCGGACCATCGCCCTGGAGGGCAAGGTGGTCAGCTTCGGGCGCTCCCGGAAATGCACGGTCGTTCTCCGGGAAGACGCCAAGATCTCGAGCCAGCACTGCCAGGTCGTCCGGCAGGACGCCGGCTGGGTCCTGGTCGATCTCGGCTCCAAGAACAAGACCTTCCTCAACGGCGACGCGGTCTCGTCCTCCTCGCTGAAGCACGGCGACTCGTTCAAGATCGGGATGACGACGGTGACGTTCCGCGTCGGCGCCCCGAAGGCCCTCGACCCGAAGGAGGCCGAGAAGCTGCTCGGCGCCCGCCCGAGCACGAACACCCGGGAAGGCGCGGAGATCGCGGCCGCTCTCGCTTCGCCCGCCAGGCCTGCCCCGCAGGTGAAGAAGAAGCCGGAGCAGCCCGGCAAGTCGGTGAAGGTCCAGCGCGGGAGCGGGAAAGGGACGTCGATGTTTGCGCTCGCGTGCTTCTTCGCCGCAGGAATTCTGAGCGGCGTCACGGCGCTGCTGGTGTTCGACAACCGTGACGAGGATCCGGCGCTGCGGGTGGCGAAGAAGGTCGAGCAGAAGGTGGAGATGCCGGCGGATCCTGGGGCCGGGGAGATTTCCGCGAGGGAGACGCCGGCGGACCCGGCGGTCCCGCCGACGGAGGTCCCGGTGATTCCCGCGGAGCCGCCTGTGGACACGGCGGCGGAGGTTCCGGTCGTGCCTCCCGACGAGGTCGTCGTGCAGGCCCCCGACCCGGCGCCCGAGCCGACGAAGGAACCGGTGAAGGAGCCCGAAACCGTCGCCGCGGAAACCGCGCCCCCTGTCGTCCCGCTCGAGCCGCTCGGGCAGGGCGACGACGGCACGCCGAAGCCGCCGGACCCGGAGGTCGCCGTCGATCCCGATCCGCCCCCCGGGACCGAGGTCACGGACGAGCCCAACCGCCCGCCCACGCAATTCATGGGGCTCGAGACGAAAATCCGGCGCGTCGTCTACGTCATGGACATCACCGGGTCGATGGAAGACCCCGCGACCTCCACCCCGAAGGAATTCACCGGCCCCCCCTCGATGAAGATCGGCGCGGAACTCAAGCGCCAGCTGGACAAGTTCGGCCGGAAGGACGTCCGGACGAAACTCGACGCGGCCAAGTACGAGCTCGTCCACTCGATCGCCTATCTCCCCGTGGATGTCGAGTTCACCGTCATCTTCTACTCCTTCTCCCCGACCCCCTGGCAGAAGCGGTTCGTGACCGCGTCCGAGAAGAACAAGATCGACGCGATCAAGCGTGTGAAGACGACGGCGGCGTGGGGCGGGACCAACATCTACGACGCGCTCGAGATGTCCTTCTCCATCATCGACGACCACATCAAGGCGCAGAAGCCCGACCCGAAGACCGGGACCCGGGCGAAGGCGACCGGTGCCTACGCGATCTTCCTCGTGACGGACGGCAAGCACAACACCGGGCGGTACCCGGACCCCGAGGAATTCCTGCGCGAAATCAAGAAGCTCAACGCGGACGGCCGCGCCGTGATCAATGCGATCGGCGTGGGCGAGGAAGGGAAGGGGCTGGACCCGCCGGACCCGGTCTTCCTGCACCGGCTGGCGAGCGAGAACGGTGGCGAAGCGCGGATGGCGAAGTAACGGGAGAAACGACCATGATGCGGATGAGCGTGATCGACGGGGCGCCGGTGCAGTCGTTCGAGTTCCCGGAGGATGTCGTCTCGATCGGGCGCTCGAAGCGCAACGTTCTGGCCCTCGACGACAAGACCCTGTCGCGGACGCACTGCGAGATCGCCGCGGTCGGCGGCCGGTTCCTTCTGGTGAACCATGCACGGACGAACGGAACCTGTGTCAACGGCCGCCCCGTCGGGGAGGCGTTCCTCAAGGCCGGGGATACGGTCCTGGTGGGACGGGTCGCGCTCCGCTTTGAGGGGGGCGATGCCGGGCCGGTGGCGGAGAGCCGCGGAAAAGCGGGAAAGCGCCGGATTCTGGGAGCGCTGACCGGCGGGAAGTCGGATCCGCTGGTCTACGGGATCGCGTATGCTGCCGGGCTGGCGCTGAGTCCGGTCCTGTACCTGATCTTCCGTTGAGGATCGGACCGGCCTCAAGGACCCCGCGGGGAGGACGCGCATGATCCGCCTGACGATCTTTGAAGACGGATGGGAGAAATCGAGGGAGTTTCTCGAGGATGTGGTCTCGGTCGGCCGGTCGAGCACCTGCGTGCTCCCGGTGAAGGAGAGCTCGATTTCGCGCCTGCACTGCGAGATCGTCGTGATGCAGGGAAAGCCGATGCTGGTGAACCATGCGAAGACGAACGGGACGCTCGTCAACGGGCTGCCGGTGGGGGAAGCGTTCCTGAAGCCGGGGGACATCGTGATGGTCGGGCGGGTGAAGCTCCGGTTTGACGGCGCCACGGAGGGGGCGACCCCGGTTCCGGTCGCCGAGAGCGCCGACGAGCGCCGCTCCTCGGGCCTGCGCCGGAAGACCCTTCACCGGCGCCGCCGCGCCGACTGACCGGCCCGTTACTTTCCCGGCCCCTCCGCCCGTCCCAGCACGTCGATCGCCGCCTGCACCAGGCCGAACAGCCGCGTCTCGTCCACCGGCGCGTCCGGGTTGTTCCAGGTGCAGGCCAGGGCGAACCAGGCGCCATCGGCCCGCCGCAGCAGGTAGGTCATGTTCACCACGCCGGGCTCGCTGCCCCCCTTGAACCCGCACCAGGGGAACCGCTCCCGGGAGATGCGCAGGCCGCGGTTGACCGAGAGGGCTTCGAGCGCGGCCGGGCTGTTGCCGGTGCGGAACCACTCCATCGCGCTGCAGAGGTCGTCCGCGCTCGCGAACCATTCGATCCGCGAAATCGCACCGGGCTTCGTCCAGACTTTCACCTTCGCCCGGTCGTAGTCCCGCACCTCCTTCTCGAGCATCGCCCGCCGCCCCTGGCCGTCCGCCTTGAGCCACGCCCGGCGGAGCCTCGGACTGGAGCGCAGCTTGAACAACTCCAGCGTCGAGAGGAACGGGACGGAGCGGTCCGCATGGGCGTTTCCCATCGGGGCGAGCATCTCCTCGACGGCCTTCCGGCCGAGCGCGTGCAGGAGGTGGTCCGTGGCCGTGTTGTCGCTGATCGAGATCATCTGGACCGCCAGCGACTGAAGCGTGAGCGGCGTCCCCGCCGGCCAGGTGTGCAGGACCCCCGAGGGGAGACTCTTCCAGTCCTCCCGCAGCGCCACCGTCTCGTCCGGTTTCCGGCCGCTCGCGGCGAGCGCCCCCAGGACGTACAGCTTGAACGCGGAGCCGATCGCCAGCGGCTCCCCGGCGTTGTGCGACGCGATCGTGCCGGGGTCGTCCCCCAGGCGGCGCACGCAGAAGGAGACCGTGCCGGGGAGGGTTTTCAACTCGGCCGCGACCGCGTCGAGCGAGTCGATGAACTTCCGCGGGGGGCCGATCCACAGCGTGTGGATCCGGTGCGGTTTTTTCGCCTCCACGCTGAGCGTCACGTCGTGGACGGCGCCGTTCGTGAACCGGAACGCAAACTGTCCCGACGTCTCCCCCTCGGTCTCCACCCGCTCGATGCCGGTCACCGCGCCCGCGCGCTTCCACATCTCGATGCACATCTGCCGCAGCCGGGGAGCGGGAACCTGGGCGAGGAATTCGGCGGTGAAGAGGCCGTCGATATCGTCCTCGGACGGGTTTTCGCAGATGAGTGCGGCGACGTGGCGGGAGGCGGCGTCGAGCTCGCCCTCGAGCGGGGGGCAGGCGAAGAGGGTGGCGAGGAGGAGGGCGACCATGGGCGGGGCTCCGGGTGGGGAAGGCGGGGCATCGTACGAAACCCGGGGCGGGGTTGGGGTGTAAGAAGAGGGATGAACAGGGGAGCGAAGCGGCTGGCGGGGTGGGTGGGGGCGGGGGTGCTCGTGTCGGCGCTGGCGGTGCCGGGGTGCGGGGTGCCGTCCCGGGAGCATGAGACGGTGCACGGGGGGGAGGAACGCTCCTGGCACCTGTACGTTCCGCCGGGGCTGCCGGCGGACCGGGCGGTGCCGCTGGTCGTGGTGCTGCATGGCGGGGGCGGAAACGGGCGACAGCTGGAGCGGTTTCTCGAGTTCGACGCGCTCGCCGACCGGGAGGGGTTCCTGGTGGTCTACCCGGACGGGCTGGACCGGGGGTGGAACGACGGGCGGGGGAGCGGATCGGTGGAGTCGCAGCGCGCCGGGGTCGACGACGCCGGGTTCCTGATCGCGATGATCGACGAGATTGCGGCGCGGCACCGCGTCGATCCGGACCGCGTGTACGTCACGGGGATCTCGAACGGGGGGTTCATGAGCCATGCGCTGGCGAACCGGTTCCCGTCGCGGATCGCGGCGATCGCGCCGATCGTCGGCGGGATGGCTCCCGCGGTCGCCGCGGGGTTCGGGTCGGGGGCGGTCGCGGTCCTGATCCTCCAGGGGACCGACGACCCGCTGGTCCCCTACAGCGGCGGGACGGTCGCGCGCGACCGGGGGGCGTGCATCGATACGGTGGCCGCGGCGAAACTGTGGG
>JABWAY010000247.1 GCA_013360825.1 Candidatus Brocadiia bacterium
CGCGGTCCAGCCCGGAGGCGAACGCATCCCACGAGCGCCGCAGTTCCGCGAGCCGCAGGCGGTCGGCCGCGTCCCCGAGGAGGAGGTCGCGCAGGATCCCTCGGAGCGCGTCCCGGGCCGCAGGGTCGCGGACCATCCCGGCCGCGTGGGCCTCCGTGTCCCGCGGAATCACGACCACCGGGGCCCCTTCGAGCAGCCTGCGGAAGTCCTCCGCGGCCGGATCCTCCGGTTCCGCGCGATTGAAGACCCATGCCGTCGCCTTCTTCTCGGCCCGGGCGCGGCGGATGGCCTTCCAGGTCTCCTCGTCGGCGTACTTCGACGGGTTCACCACGAAGACCACCAGATCGGCGATGCGGTACAGGTCCTCCGCCGTGCGTCGGTTCGCGCCCTCGACGCTGTCGTAGTCCGGGGCGTCCACGAGGACGACGGAGGCCAGCGTCGCATCCTCGTGCGCCATCGTCTCCACGGTCATGCTCCCCGGCTTCGGCTGCCCCGGCTCGGGGGGACCCTTCGCATACCCCGCGAGAAAGTCCGGCGCCCGGAGCGCCTCGGTCGCGGACTGGTGATGGTAGAGAAGGGGCTGGGTGGTGCAGGGGCGGCGGGAACTCGTTTCGGTGACCGGCTTTCCGGCGAGCGTATTGAGAAGCGTGGACTTGCCGACCCCGGTCCCGCCGAACAGGACGACGATGGCCGGCGCGCCCCGCCCGCGGCCGAAGCGGAACCGGATGTGATCCTCCAGCCGGCGGCGGGCCTCCAGCAGGGCGCCGGCGACCTGCTGTCCCGGATCCGCCCACGCCGCAGGCCGGATCGCCGCGAGGCTGCGGACCAGCCCGTCCACCTGCTCGAGCACGCGGAGCCGGAGCGGCTCGAAACTGAGTCCCTGGGCGGCCATGCGCTCCATGGTCGCGGCGGCGGGGAACGGAGTCACGCGAAAACCCCGGGACGCGCCGGATCCCGCCCCGCGCAATTTGACCGCGCTTCCCGCGCATGCCTACAATGACCGGTCCACATCCAAGGAGCGACTCCCCATGTCCCAGGGCATTTCCCTCTACCAGACCGCCGTCGAGCAGTTCGAGCGCGCGGCGAACGTCATGAACCTCCCGCCGTACATCCGCGAAATTCTCCAGCACCCCAAGAACGAGATCGTCGTCAACTTCCCGGTGCTGCTCGACAACGGCAACTACAAGGTGTTTTCCGGGTACCGGGTGCAGCACTCGAACGTCCTGGGCCCGTACAAGGGGGGGATCCGGTTCCACCCCAGCGTCAATGTGGACGAGGTCCGGGCGCTGGCCGCCTGGATGACGTTCAAATGCGCCCTGGCGGATCTGCCGTTCGGGGGGGCGAAGGGAGGCGTGGCCGTGGACCCGCGGATGTTCTCGAGGGCGGAGCTGATGCGCATCACGCGGCGCTTCACCAGCGCTCTCGGGGCGAACATCGGGCCCGACCACGACATCCCGGCGCCGGACGTCGGCACGAACGCGCAGACGATGGTCTGGATGATGGACACCTACATGAACAGTCAGTCGAACGCGACGCGGCAGTCGTCCTGGGGTGTGGTCACAGGGAAATCGCTGGTCTGCGGCGGTTCGGAGGGGCGCGAGAAGGCGACGGGGCAGGGGGTGCAGATCGCGCTGGAGCAGTACATGAAGGAAGCGAAGATGGATCCGGCGCAGACGACGTTCTCGATCCAGGGATTCGGGAATGTCGGGTCGTGGGGCGCGGTCCTGATCGGGGAGATGGGGTGCAGGCTGGTGGCCGTGCAGGACCACACGGGGGCGCTGAAGAGCGAGAAGGGGATCGACCCGAAGGCGCTGATGGAGTATGTGAAGAACACCGGCGGGGTGAAGGGGTACCCGGAGGCGGGGGCGTGCACGAACGAGGAGTACTGGAAGACGAAGGTGGACGTGCTGGTCCCGGCGGCGTTCGAGAACCAGATCACGGCGGAGAACGCGCCGTGGATCGACTGCCGGATCATCGTGGAGGGGGCGAACGGCCCGGTGACGACGGAGGCGGAGCGGGCGCTGCTGGCCCGCGGGGTGACGTTCATTCCGGACATCCTCGCCAATTCGGGAGGCGTGATCGTGTCGTACTACGAGTGGCTCCAGAACAAGCGGAGCGAGCACTGGGACCTGGACGAGGTGGATGCGCGGCTCAAGAAGCAGCTGGTGCGCGCGGTTACGAACGTTCGGAAGGAAGCGAAGCGGCTGAAGGTGGACAACCGGACGGCGGCGTACGCGGTCGGGTTGAGGCGGATCGAGGCGGCGTACACGGAGCGCGGGATCTTCCCGTAAGGAGTGGCGGGCGGGGGGTGCGCGGGCGGGCGATCCGTCCCGAGCCGCGAACCCTGTTCCCCGGCGCGGCTACTTGCGGGCGGCCCGGGCGGCCTTCGCGGCCTTCTCGGACTTCTCGAGCTTCTCCGCCCTGCGCGCCAGCTTGCGGGTGACGGAGCGCAGCGGTTTCAGGCCCTGCGTCAGGACTTCCGCGACGTCGCCTTCCGCGATCGGCTTGCGCATCAGCCCGATACAGCCGAGCTTGAGCGCCTGTTCCGCGGCGCGCTCGTTGTTCGCCCCCACGATCGCGATCACGGGGACTTCCTTCGTCTGGCGGTTCTTGAAGAAGTTCTTCAGCTCGTCCCAGGACTTCGGGACGTCCGTGTTCCAGACGACCAGGTCCGGCGTGGTCTTCTTGAGATGGTCGCGCGCATCCTGGGGGGTCAGTGCCAGGAGGGGGAGGTTGCCCATTTCCTCAATGCAGTCCTCGAACATCAGCAGGTCATCGACGATGTCGTCGACGATGAGGATGTTCTTGGTTCGGTCCTGGTGCATGGGGCAGGGTCTCCCGGGGTTCGAGGGAGGGGAATTCTAGGGGGAGGGATTCCGGAAGTCCAGCGCAAGAGGCGGGCGGGGGCGCGCCGGCGTTGGCCGGGGGGGCGCGGTCCCGGTTCGGGCGGGTTCCCCGCTAACCCAGGGCGCCCAGTGGCCGCCCTCCCAGCACATGGAAGTGCAGGTGAAAGACGGTCTGCCCCGCGGACGCTCCGGTATTGGCGATCAGCCGGTACTCCGCGAGCCCCGCAAGGCGGGCGGCCTCCCGGACTCCCTCCAGCAGCTTCCCGCCCAGCGAGGCGTCCTCCAGCGACGCCAGGGACTCGACATGCCGGCGGGGAATCACCAGGAGGTGGGCGGGGGCCTGGGGCGCGATGTCGCGGATCGCGATCAGATCGGGAGTCTCCAGAACCCTCGGGGAGGGGATCTCCCCCGCAGCGATCCGGCAGAAAATGCAGCTCATGACGTCCTCCGGAGACGGAATGCCCCCATTGTCCGGATCCCCGGGGGCGGCGCAACGGGAAGCGTCCGCGGAAGGTCCGGCTTCACGCCCGCCGCCCGCCGGTCTACCATGGACGCGTGACGATCCTCGACACGCGGAACCGCCCTCTCCGGGATCTCCGGATCTCGGTCACGGACCGGTGCAATTTCCGGTGCAGCTACTGCATGCCGAAATCGGTCTTCGGCGCGGACCACGCGTTCCTGCCGAAGACGGAACTCCTGACGTTCGAGGAGATCGCCCGCCTGGCGGGGTTGTTCCGCGCTCTGGGCGTGGAGAAGATCCGCCTGACGGGAGGGGAGCCGACGCTCCGCAAGGACCTCGACGTCCTGGTCCGGATGCTGGCCGGCATCCCGGATCTCGACCTCACGCTCACGACCAACGGCTCGACCCTCGACGCGCTCGCCCGGCCGCTCGCCGCGGCAGGGCTGCGCCGCGTCACGGTGTCGCTCGACTCGCTCGACGACGCCGTTTTCGGAAAAATGAACGACGTCAGCTTCCCGGTCGCGCGCGTCCTCGCCGGGATCGACGGCGCCGGGGCGGCCGGCCTGACGCCGCTGAAGATCAACTGCGTCGTCCGGCGGTCCGTCAACCTGGACTCCGTCATCCCCCTCGCCGAGCGCTTCCGCGGCTCCCCTCACGTCCTGCGCTTCATCGAGTTCATGGACGTCGGCACGACCAACGGATGGCGGCTGGACGACGTCGTCCCGGCCGGGGAACTCGCCGCGATGATCGGGGCCCGGTGGCCGATCGAGCCCGCGGAAAGGCACTACCCCGGCGAGGTCGCCGAACGGTGGCGGTACCGGGACGGACGCGGGGAAATCGGGTTCATCTCCTCCGTGACCCGCGCGTTCTGCGGGGCCTGCACCCGCGCCCGCCTCTCCGCCGACGGACGCCTCTACCTCTGCCTGTTCGGGGTCCGCGGAATCGACCTCCGCGCCCCGCTTCGCAGCGGCGCCTCCGATGCGGACCTGACCGCGCTGATCTCCACGGCCTGGCGCGCGCGCGACGACCGCTATTCCGAGCTGCGCGGCGCCGCGACCGAGGGGCTCCCCAGAGTCGAGATGTCGTTCATCGGCGGCTGAACCGCCGCCGGGGCGGGCCGTCAGGATTCCCCCGCACGCCGCCCCCTTTCGCTTCACCCCCGGGCCGCCCCGGAATATCCTCGGGGGCTCGGCAGAGACACGACTCCCGGAGGGAACATGGAATTCCGTACTGAGAAGGACTCGCTCGGCGAACTGAAGGTTCCCGCGGCCGCCTACTACGGCGTCCAGACGCAGCGCGCGGTCGAGAACTATCCGATCTCGGGGATCCGCCCGCACCCGGCGTTCGTGCGCGCGTCGATCCAGATCAAGAAAGCCGCGGCGCGCGTCCACGGGGGGCTCGGGCTGCTGGCGAAGGACAAGGCGGACGCGATCGTGAAGGCGGCGGACGAGGTCCTGGCGGGGCACCTGGCGGACCAGTTCGTGGTGGACATTTTCCAGGCGGGGGCCGGAACGTCGCACAACATGAACTGCAACGAGGTGCTGGCGAACCGGGCCTGCGAGCTTCTGAACGGGAAGCGCGGCGACGTGAAGCTGGTCTCTCCGAACGACCATGTGAACATGGGGCAGTCCACGAACGACGTGATCCCGACCGCGATCCGCCTGGCGGCGCTGGACGTGCTTCCGGGGCTGGTGAAGGCGGCGGAGAGGCTGGCGGGGAGTTTCCGGAAGAAGGCGCAGGAGTTCGACGGGATCGTGAAGACAGGGCGGACGCACCTGCAGGACGCGGTTCCGGTGCGCCTGGGGCAGGAGTTCGGCGCCTACGGGTTCAACATCGGGCGGCACGCGAAGCGGCTGGCCGAGTCCGCGGACGGGTTGCGGGAGCTGGGGCTGGGCGGATCGGCGGCCGGGACGGGGTTGAACGTCCACACGGAGTACCGGGCGCGGGTCGCGCAGATGCTGTCGGAGCAGACGGGGGAGCGGCTGCGGACGGCGGGGGACTACTTCGAGGCGATGCAGTCGATGCGCCCGATCCAGGACGTCGCGCTCGCGGTGCAGAGTCTGGTGCTGGACGTGACCCGCATCTGCAACGACCTGCGGATGCTCTGCAGCGGCCCGCTGACCGGGCTCGCGGAGATCCGGGTTCCGGCCGTGCAGCCCGGAAGCTCGATCATGCCCGGCAAGATCAACCCCTCCATCCTGGAGATGGTCAACCAGCTCGGGTTCGCCGTCCTCGGGCGCTGCCAGACCGTCTCGCTCTGCGCCCAGGCGGGGCAGCTGGAGCTGAACGTGATGATGCCGATCATCGGGTACGAGCTGATCAGTTCCATCCAGTGGCTCGCGAACGGCCTCAACGTGCTCGTCGAACGGTGCGTGGAGGGGATCGAGGCGGACCCGGAACGGTGCAAGTACTACACCGACATCAACGCGACGGTGGGGACGGCGCTGAACCCGCACCTGGGGTACCTGAAGGTGGCGGAGTGCATCAAGGAAGCGCTGGCGAAGAAGAAGACGATCGTGGACGTCGTGGTGGAGAAAGGCCTGATGCCGCGGGAGAAGGTGCTCGAGATCCTGGATGCCCGGAAGCTGACGGAGCCGGGCATTCATGAGTAGGGCGGCGCTGCGGAAACCGGCGTCCTCGGCGGCCGGCCTGCGGCGCTGCCTGATCGGCGGAACCTGGGCAGGTTCGGACTCGGGCGCGTCGCTGGATGTCCGCGACCCCGCCACGGGGGCGGCGTCCTTCCGGATCCGCAACGAGGGGGACGGGGACCTCCCCGACCTCATCCTCGCCGTCGTCTTCGCCGTC
>JABWAY010000248.1 GCA_013360825.1 Candidatus Brocadiia bacterium
CTGCCGGTTCCGATAATTCTGGCCGGAAGGTTTCCGGAAATTCTGACCGGGTCGTCGCTCCCGTAGGGTTGCCGACATCGTCCGCGATCGGGCGGACCGGTAGTCGGAGCCCAAGGAATGATCGACCTGTTGAAGAGGCACGCGGTGCAGGTGCTCAGGGCGGCCGGGCACACGTGGGAGGACGTCGCGCGACGCGTCGATGTGTCGGAGCGGGCCGCGCGGCGCATCGGAAAGGAGCCTCTCGTGTCCGCTGAGCAGATGATGGAGATTCGCAAGCGTGCGGGTCGACCTCCCATCGTCGACGGCTTCCGCGACTTCGTTGCGAAGGCCCTGGACGACACGCCTGAGTTGCCGGGGGGCGAAGTGCTTCGCCTCATGAGGGAGAAGGGGTACACGGGCGGGAAGTCGGCTGCGTACGAGCTCATCAAGTCCCTGCGCCGCGAACCGGTGCGCTCTCCGCTGGTGCGATTTGAAGGCCTTGCCGGCGAATTCTCGCAGCACGACTTCGGGGAGGTGACGGTCACGTACCTCTCCGGGGAGTCGGAGACGATCGACTTCTTCGCGTCACGTCTCAAGTACTCGCGCTTCGTGGATGTGGTCCTGACGCCGGACCAGAAGGTCGAGTCGGTCGTGCGGGGACTGATCCACGGATTCGAGGTCTTCGGCGGCGTGCCGCTGGCGTGCGTCTTCGACAACCCGAGGACCATCGTCATCTCGCACAAGAAGCGGGAGTGGAACCCGACCTTTGCCAGGGTCGTGCTGGACTTCAGATTCGCCGCGGAGCTCTGCACGCCGCGACGCGCGAACCAGAAAGGCTCGGTTGAGAATCTCGTGGGCTGGGTGAAGTCGTCCTTCTTCAAGGTCAGGAAGTTCCACGACCGCGAGGACCTCGAAAAGCAGCTCGCCGAATGGCTCGAAGAGGTCAACGACCGCCGGCCGTGCCGGGCCACCGGGATCATTCCGCGCGTCCGGCTGAAGGAGGAGCGGCGGCGCCTGCGGCCGATCAAGTGCCGCGCGAACAAATACGCGCTGCACTTTCCCGTCGTCGTGGGGCCGACCGGGATGGTCGAGCACGATGGCGTCCGCTACGCGATGCCACCGAAGTCCATAGGGATTCCCGGCACGCTGCATCTCTACCCGGATAGCGTCCGCATCGTCGCAGGGCGCCACGAACGCACCCTGCCGCGGTTTCCTGAGGCGGGGAATTCCGTCTGGGCACCCGAAGACAGGTCCGCGTTGCTCGCCGCGGTGTCGGGCGAGCGCGGCCGGCTCTACGCCAAACGCCAGCAGTTGCTGGAGCTGGGCAAGGACATGCAGGACTTCCTCACCGAGGTCGTCCACCGCCATCCGCATTGCTGGAAAGGAGACGTCGAGCGGCTTCACGAGCTGCTCTGTCAGCTCGGTCCATCCGCGCTCCTGGGTGCCGTCTGCGCCGCCATGGACGAGCGCGTCTTCGCCGCTGCGCGAGTCGAGGAATTCGTGGAGGTCCACGCATGACCGTCGCTATCGACCTGGAACGCCTGCTCCGCCGTCTCCATCTCCCCACTGTGCGACGCCTCTACTCCGAGCTTGAGCGTCGCGCGGAGAAGGAGGGGATGTCCTACCGGGACTACCTCGCGACCCTGATCGCCGAGGAGGTCGCCCACCGCGCGCAGACCCGCATCGAGCGATCCGTGCGGCGCGCTCGATTCCCCTTCCTCGCCACCATCGAGGATTTCGATTTCACCTTCCAAACCTCAATCCGCCAGCAACTCCTTGGCAGCTACCTTGGGCCCGAGCTCGTTTCCGAAGCTCGCTCCATCGTCTTCCTCGGTCCCAGCGGCACGGGCAAAACGCACCTCGCCGTCTCGATCGCCTACCGCGCGATCCAGAACGGCTTCGAGGCGCTCTTCGTCGACGCCGATCATCTGCTCGAGAACCTCTCTCGCGCCAGCGAGGAGGGATCGCTGCGCGACGTCCTGCCGCAGTACGTCGAGCCTGACGTGCTCGTCATCGACGAGGTGGGCTACCTCTCGCATCGCCCCGACGCGGCAAACGTCCTCTTCCAGGTCGTCAACGAGCGCTACCTCAAGAGGCGCCCGATGGTCTTCACGACCAACAAACCGCCGGCCTCCTGGGGCCGCGTCCTGCACGACTCCGATCTTGCGGAGGCGATCCTGGATCGCGTCCTTGAACGCGGCCGACTGATCGAACTCCGCGGGCCGTCCTACCGTACCCGGCACATTGAACGGCACGCCGACGAACCCCAAAGGGGGGAGGCGGAGGGGGCACCGCCCCCTCCCGTACCAGAAGAAGGGCGAAAGCGGCGTGACGGCCAGCCCTTTGGCCGGCGCGCCGGTTTCGCCCAGCCGGAGGCGGTCAGAATTTCCGGAAAACGGCGGTCAGAAATTCTGGAACCCACAGAGGTCAGCGACTCCTTCGCTTCGCCTCCTGGCGTTCGAGGGCACGCATGCACTGTTTCACGGTCATGCCTCTGACCTCTCCGGAGCGCATCGCGTTTCGGCGACGCATCAGAGTCTTCCGGAACGCGCCCTCGAGCATCTCATCGAGCGGAATTGTTTTCACCTTGCCGCTCCTCACCTCCTCCGCGCGCCGCTTGATTTCGGCTTCCTGCTCTGGACTGAGAAACCACGGTCCAGGCAGACTTCCCTCGAGGAGGTCGGCGAGAACCTCGCGCTGACCCGGCCTCAAGCGGAGCGCGGCTTCGAGGATCTTGTCGAATGTGCTCAGCTTGCGGCGGTGGATCCGGCTGGGGCGCGTCATGCGGTTATCTTACCTCTCGCACCGGACGCCGCACTCAGAGTTCCGCCGCGAGCAGCCGCGCCTGCGCCTCGAGTTCTCCCTCGTCGCTCCATTCGAGGGGCCGCAGGCCGAGTCGCGCGACCGCGGTCAGATAACGGCTCCGGTTGCCCGTTTCGAGCACCTTGAACTCGTCGCGCTTGATCGTGGCGACGGAGGAGTGGTGAAGCGCCCAAAGCCGGACGGACTCCCGCTTCAGGAAACCGCGGCGATCGCACAGAAGGATCAGCTCGTCGTAGGTCGTCTGCACTTTCGCGGCCGAAGGCCAGTAGAGCACGACGTCGGTGACGCGGTCGCGCAGCAGGCGGTCGAACTTCTGGATGTAGTCTTCCCCCGGACGGTCCGGGTCGTCTTCCATGAGGATCACGCGGTGCCCGTGCTCCTTCATGGTCTTCGCGATGGCGCGACGGACCTGCATCGGCGAAGGGTCTGCGACCGGGCGCCGTGCGGGGTCCCACATGCCCGGACCGAGGAGGAAGACGACGGCCATCGTCAGTGCCGGACGCTCTCGATCTCGGCGACCGTGTCGGCCCCGAGGTCGTGCTGCCGGCGCCGGGCGCCCTGGACGAACGCGTCGTAGGAGTCCAGGAGCGCGGCTCCCCTGCGGCCGAGGGCGTACTCGACCACGAGCCGGCCCTTCGACGAAGGCTGCACCCGAGGGACGATCCAGAGTTCCTTGCGCAGGAACTTGAGGGCACGATCGACCTGCGCTGGGTTCAGGCGCAGCTTCTTCTGGAGGTCGCTGAAGCGCATGGCGACCCGGCGCAGCGCGTGGAGGATGCGCAAGTAGTCGGGGTGGGCGAGGAGTTCAAGAACCATGCTGGTAGATTACTTACGAAGTGTAAGCAAGGCAACGTTTTTTCGCGGCTGACTTTCGGGTCGACGCGAGGTTCTCCGGTTAACAAGTCGACTACTCCGCACCGGAGTTGTTGCGTCTTGGAGCCGAAGCTGTTGACCAGAGAATCTCGTTGATGGCAGAACGCCTTTCGCTGGAATGACTTGCGTCGCGGGGGGCGGGGGGCGAGCTGTTTCGCCGACCGTCTTCCCCGGGGAGTCCAGTTCACGCCGTCAGCGCCAGCCCCCGCCGCGGAGGACTCGAAGGGCGAGAGCGACCCCGGAGGAGGCGCCAGCCTGCCCTGAGCGAGCGAAGAAGCGGAGCCCGCGGCGCTCGCTGCGGCGGAAGTACCAGGCGGCGGCCTCGACGGCCTCGCTCGTTGCCGCCTGATGGACGCGGATCACCGCTTGCGGCGCATCCCGCGGCGGACGATCGCGAGCGACTCTTCGGCGGTGTGCCCCTTGACAATGCCTGAGCGGAGTTCCTCGAAACGACGGAGGAGCATCGCGTCGAACGCGTCTTCTTCATCTGCGACAGGATCGCGCTCGACGCTGGCGAGCAGGCGGCGGGCGAGCACCACGCGGTCGCGGGGTTTCAGGCGGAGGCCCGTGACGAAGACCTGCCGGGCGCTGGGCTGGGGGCTGTCGGACTCGGGCGGGTGGTGGCGAAGCAAGGGGAGGGCCTCGAAGGGTACGAGGGCATTATACGAAGGCGCTCAAGGCGCCGGAGCGCGGGTTAACAAGTCCGGTAGAAATGCGGGGCGGGGCGAGATTGGAAGACCGGTGTTGTCAACCTGTAGCGGCTCAAAGCATACTCGGAGAGCGACGTGAGCGGAAAGTTCGTCCCTCGCAAGGTGAAGGCGGCTTGCATTGGGGTCGGCATTGGAGCGATTCCGGCCGCCAGCGATGGCATCAGCGCCGACTTCGGGGCGAAGAAAGTCCGCATTGCCGCGCTGCGGATACACGGGGAGCGTGGCGCCTGTCCGGAGCGTGCGGATCTGCGACGCGCGCTTCAGCCGGTAGACTGGCATGGCCTTCTGCCCGAACAGGAGATCGCGTTCGAGGAGCCAGCGGTCGCCGGGCTTCACATCGATGCGGCGCGGCTTTCGTCGTCGTCGGCCAGCCGGTAGCTCGTGCTTCTGCCGCCGCCTTCGTTCTTGATGAGGACGCCGCGCTCCAGCAGATCCTTGATGTCGCGGGCCGCCGTGTCCTGGGAGCTGTTGGTAAGACGCGCATACTTCGACGTGTTCAGGTGCCCCTTCCAGTCGTGCCCCAGCATCCGATTGATGACGGTGCGCTGACGTTCGTTGACCTGTTTGGCGTTGATCCGTTGCCAGAGCCGGGCCTTGCGGAGAACCGAGGCGAGCATGGCATCGGAAGCGCCGATGGCGCGATCCAGGCACCCGAAGAACCACGCGAGCCACGATGTGATGTCGAGCGAGCCGCGCTGGGAGGACTCGAGCTGAAGGTAGTACTCCTTGCGCTCTGCCTCGATTCCCGAAGACATGCTGTAGAAACGATCCTTCGATCCGTCGGACCGGGAAAGCGCCATCTCGGCAATCGCCCGCGCGATGCGGCCGTTCCCATCATCGAAGGGGTGGATCGTTACGAACCAGAAATGCGCCACGGCGGCCTTGAGCACGGGGTCCGTGTCGGGCGGCTGATTGAACCAGTCGAGGAATCGCTTCATCTCGCCCGCCAGACGCATCGCGTCCGGGGCCTGAAAATGGACGCGCTCATTTCCGATCGGTCCCGAGACGACCTGCATGGGCCCCCGTTCGTCCGTGCGCCACGCGCCGACGGTGATCCGCTGCATCCCGCTCCGGGCCGTCGGAAAGAGCGCCGCGTGCCATCCGTAGAGCCGCTCTTCGGTCAGGCGTTGCTCGAAGTTCCTCGTCGCGTCGAGCGTCATCTCCACGATGCCTTCGACTTCCCGTCCGGGCTTGGGCAGCCCCGCGACGTCCAGTCCGAGCTTGCGCGCAATCGACGAGCGGACCTCGTCGGGTTCGAGCTGTTTGCCTTCGATGGCGGAGGACTTGACGATTTCGCTGGTGAGCGCGGTAACGCTGGCCTCGGTTCGCAACTCGAATCCCAAGGCCTCCATCCTGCCGAGGTGCCTGCCCTGCTTGTGGCGGACTGCGGATAGCGTTTGGGCCAAGGCCTGAGTGTCCCAGGCGAACCGGGGCCAGTTGGAAAGCTCGTGGATGTAGGCCATGATTCAGGCGTCCTTTGCGGAGATAGTGCCCTTAATTCTCCGCAGCGTCAACTATTATCCGCGTAATTTGCGGATGTTATGGCCCGCAATCTCCGCACTGCCGGGTTGTCAGGATACACATAGGCAGTTGCGCTCAGCAGTAAGTTGTTGTTCTGAAACAGTTTGTGGAGAATCATCATGAAGTGGCTTCTGGTGCTTGCGGCCTCGATGGAAGGGAGGATCGGCCGGTTAACAGATTCAGGACTCGGGGCGGATTTCGGCGTGATTCCGGCCTCAAGCTGTTGACCAGAGTCTTTCGCTGCCGTCACCGGTCATTCCACGGAAACGAGTTGCGGTGACCGCCGGTCCGAGGCTCGATTTGGCCAACCGTCTTCCCCGGGGAGTCCAGTTCACGCGGTCAACGAATCGCGTTCACCGCCCCGCGCGGTCGCGCCAGTACCGGGGCTTTCTGGCGCCGTGAGCCACTGCGAAGACATGGATTCCGTCGGGCAGCACCTCGTAGAAGATGAGGTACGGAAAGGCCGGGAGTTTGTAGCGCCGGAAACCCTCGTCGTCCTGGGGCCAAAGGAGCGGGGTCGCGGCCGCCTTCGCGTAGCCATCGAGGACGGCGTTCTTGAAACGCTCAGCGGCCACAGCGCTTTCCACAAGATAGTGCAGATGGGCCTCCGCGGACTCCGCGTGGGCCTCCGGGTGGACCCGAATCAACGGCGCTTCGCCGCCTGGCGTTCGAGCGCGCGCCTGCACTGCTCCACAGTCATGCCCTTGACCTTGCCGGACCGCATCTCCTGCCGGCGACGCAGGAGCGTCGCGCGGAACGCCGCTTTGGCGTCGCGGTCGCCCTCCTGCTCGACGCGGGCGAGAAGCTTGGACGCGAGCTTGACGGCGGCCGCCGGCGGCAGGCGGAGGGCGTCGGCGGTGATCTGGGCTTCGGTCGGGCCGGGGTGGGGGCGGAGCACGGTGAGGGCCTCGAAGGGAACGAGCACATTATACGAGGGAGGTCGAGGCGACAAAGCGCGGGTTAACAAGTCGAGTAGAAAACGCGTTCGGGGAGCGTCCAGCGGGCCAAGGCTCTTGGCCGCGGCGATGAATTGATTCCAGAAAGGCTTGAGGCGGCGCGACCTGCGTCGCGTGATCGGCGGACGTCAGATTTCGCCAACCGCCATCCCCGGGGAGTTCAGTTCACGCCGTCAGCGCCAGCCCCCGCCGCGGGCTCCAGAAGTCGGCCGCAATCGACTGGACCGCCCAGCTAGAACGAGCGTTTGAACCGCGTCTTCCAGTGAGCCGGCCGGCGGTGGGCGTGGCTGACGCTGCCGACGCGGATGTCGGCGCCCTCTACCTGATAGATGAAGAGGTGCGGGAATCAGCCCATGATGTAGTGCCGCGTTCCGAATCCCCCCTTCGGCCAACGCTCAGGCCCCTCCTCGATGCGCCCGATGGCCTCCTCGATCGCTTCTTCGAGCGCCTCCGCGAGAATCAGGTTCCGGGTACGGTACCAGTCGCTCGCCTCGCCGATCTCATGGATCGCGAGGGCATGGACCCGAATCACCTGCGGCGCTTGCGCCCGAACGCCATCTTGCGAGCCTGGGACCACGGGATGAGGCTGGCCTTGCCGTCGTCCGCTTCTTTCAACCGCCGGGCGGCCTCCTTCTCGTTCGCCGCGAATCTCAACGGGGCGACACGGCAGAAGGCGTATCATTTGCGGAATCGTAACGTCGTCGACCCGAACGCACTCGTCGAGGATGCCGTGAAATTGAGACCCGATCTCCTGGCCAAGCCGGACAGCAGGTTCTCTCCGACCTCGGCCTGGTGGGTCGCGGCGAAGGGGACTCTCCAGAGGTATGGGCCGGTCCGTCATCCGGGACCGTCGGAGTTGTCAGGGGAATTCCAACCGAGAATCACCCGTTTCCGCCGCCACGCGCATCGGTTGTCGCCATGGGGAACAAGCGAATTTCGGCAGGAGGCAAGGTGATGTCTGCTGCCGCCCGAGGGTTGATGCGTGCACTTTCAACCGTTGCCCTGGCAAGCATGTCAGTTTCCTGCCGCGAGAACTCCTCGCCGGCGGCCCAGCCTGCAGGAGTGGAAACTGCCCACACTGGCAATGCTGTCACCTTTGAGGCTGAGGTTGAGCTGCCACGGTGGACCAGCACCGAGATTCTGTTTGTTGACCTCATAGATCGTTCTGACAAACGGGCGCTGGCTGAGCTTGAGCGGCAACAGGTGGATCGCCTGATTCGCAGTGCGACGCGAATCAAGCGTGTGCGGAGCCCGTTCATTGAGGATAGTCGTCCGATGCGAATGACAGTTCGCTTTGAATTGAGAAACACAGTTGGCCTGACTCTTGGCATTTCGGCCGACGACAGAGGAATCAAGCTGGTCGTGAATCACGAGGGCGAGGAGTTGGGATTCCAGACCTCCTGACATACACGCCCCCAGAAATGTCCGCTTTTCCGACTATTTCTGTGTCTCGACCGAGTAACGCAACCTGAGATCCGTGCCTGGG
>JABWAY010000249.1 GCA_013360825.1 Candidatus Brocadiia bacterium
GTCAGCTCCGCCCGCCGCCCGGCGCCGCCGCGGTGGATGTTCGAGCGGAACTCGCCGTCGCGCGCCGTCCGCCGCATCGCCGCAACCGCCTCCCCGCCGATCACCAGCACCCGCAGGTCCATCCCGCGGCACTCGCTCACGAACTTCTGGACCATCACGTCCTGCCCCAGCGCCCAGACCGTGTCCATCGTCGACTCCGCCCCCTGCGCGCTCTCGGAGAGAATCACCCCCGCCCCCTGCATCCCCCGCGGCAGCTTCAGCACGACCGGCGCGCCGCCGAGATCCCGGATCACCTCCTTCAGGTGCGTGCCGAACCGCATCGTCGCCGTCGGGGGCACCGGAATCCCCCGCTGCATCAGCAGCTGCATCGTCGCCCACTTGTTCTTCGCCGTCGCAATCGCCGCGCTCCCGTTCAGCGCAGGAACCCCCGTCATCTCGAACTGCCGGACCACCGCCAGCGCGTACTCGACCGCATAGGTCCCCACCCGCGGGATCACCGCGTCGATCCCGGTGATCTCCTCGCCCGCGATCCGCACGCTCGGCCGCCCCTCCCCGAGCACGAGCACGCACCGAAGCGGATCCACCACCAGGCACCCGTGCCCCTCGGCGCGCGCCGCATCCCGCAGGCGCCGCGTGGAATAGATCGTCGACCTGCGCGACAGCACCAGGAACTTCATGCGACCCCCTCAGGTTCCCACGCCGAGACGTCGATCTCCGGAAAGCAGTTGTCCCTCCCTTCCAGGTCCGCCAGCCGGCCTTCGTCCACCCTCCACCGGCGCACCTGCTCCTCCAGGGTCAGGAAGCCGTCGACGTGCGACTTGAAGCGTTTGTGGGCGTACGACACGGCGGTCCCGGCGTTCATGATGAAGGCCCAGTCGCTGGACTGGGCGAGCAGAAATTCGCGGGCGGCCTGGCGGAGTGCGCGGCCGATCGGGCCGGAGGCGTGACGGTGCCCGCGGACGAGCGCGATCATGCGGTCCTCGAGGGCGTGCAGCGGGGGGTAGGTCCAGTCGTTGGAGGGGTTGAGCCAGACGGAGTTGTATCCGCCGCTCCCCCACGTCGAGAGGGTCGGCATCGCGACCTGCTGCGGCGGCCCCCCGGCCAGGACCGCCCCCGGCGTCGTGAACAGGACCTCCTCCCGCTCCGCGGCGCGGTCGAGAAGCGCGGCGAGGAACCGCGGCCCCTCGAACCACCAGTGGCCGAAGAGTTCGGCGTCGTAGGGCGAGAGGAGGACGGCGGGGCGGCCGAGGCGCGCGCGGAGTTCCCGGAGCTGCCGCACCCGGCTGTCGTGAAAATGCGCGGCATGGGTCCGCGCGCGGTCGAACGCGACGGCGGGATTCCAGGGCTGTTTCTCATGGAGCGGAACGGCCCCGGTCACCCGGTGGAGCTTGATCCCGAGGTTGCGGCGCACGCCGTCGGCGTGGAGCCAGGGACGGACGTCCTCCGCGGCGCCGTCGAATCCGAGATCGCGGTAGAACTCCCGGTAGGCGGGATCGCCGGGGTAGCCCTCCGTGGCGCTCCAGACCTGGCGGCCGGACTCGATATCCCGCGCGAACACCGAAGGTCCCCCCGGCGTGCGGATCGGCGCGTAGAGGGTGTATTTCGGACGGGGCGACGCGAAGACGACCGCGTGGCTCTCCACGCAGAAGTACCGGATGCCTTCGGCCGCGAGGATCCGGTCGTGGCCCGGACGGAATCCGCACTCCGGGAGCCACATCCCCGAGGGGCGCCGTCCGAAATGGCGTTCGTAGTTCCGAACGGCGACGCGCACCTGCGCCCGGACGGACTCCGCGCGCTCCATCAGCGGGAACAAGCCATGCGTCGCCCCGCAGGTGAGAATCTCGATCCGTCCCGCGTCCTGCAGCGCGCGGAACCCGGCCAGCAGGTTTCCCCGGTGCCGCTCGACGAACACCCGCCGCGCCGTCTCGAACGCGACCAGGTTCGCCCGCGCCGCCTCGCGAAACGCCCCGTCCCCGGCGCGGCGCGCCACCTCCCGCCCCGCCAGGTCGATCAGCCCTTCGAGCCGCCGCTGGTACCGGCCCATGAGAAGCGGATCGGCGAGCATCTCGCAGAGGGTGGGCGAGAGGACGAGGGAGAACCGGGCCGGGGAGCCGCGCGACTCCAGGTCCTCCGCGAGATCGAGCAGCGGAATGTAGGTCTCCGTGACCGCTTCGTAGAACCAGTCTTCCTCGAGGAACTCAGCGTGCTCCGGATGCCGCACGAAGGGCAGGTGGGCGTGGAGAACGAGGAGGACGCTGCCCTGGTGCATGGCGGATCTGCCGTCGAGAGGAGGAGGAGAGCCTACCGCCGCCGGAGAGCGGGGCGCAATCGGAAAGTGGCGTATACTGGCGGGGGGAGATTTCGAATTCGGAGGCAACCGATGGCGGGACGGATGGCGGCGGCAGCACTGATGGCGCTCCTGGTTTCGGGTTGCGGGGATCCCCCTCCCCGGCAGCGCGACGCGCGGGACGAGGACGAGGACTGGGCCCGCGCGGCGCGGGACGGCTCGACCGGGGAGGGTCTGAACGTCCGGGTGGACGTCGAGTGTTTCGAGATCGACGAACGCGACGCCGAGGGGTGGTCGTTTTTCTGGGCGGCTTCGATTCCGATCGGCAGCGCGCGGCTCTCCGTCAACGGGCTGCGCTCCGCGACCGGGGGCCCGGCGTTCTTCGCGCGGCTGGATGCCTGGCGCCGGCGTTCGACGGTCCGCCGGCAGACGCGGCCGTTCGTGGTGACCTCCGACGGGCATCCCGGCATGATCGAAATCCTCGAGTTCAGGGCCGAGCCGGTGACCCTTATCTTTCTGGACGGCGGGCAGGTGGTGGACACCTATCGGTGGACGCACGCGGGGGCGACGCTCGAGGTGACGCCGCAGCGGCTCGGGGACGGCGCGATCCGGCTTGCGCTGCATCCGGTCGTGTCGCACCGGGAAGGCGCGGGCCGGACGTCGTTCAAGCAGCTGGAGACGGTGGTGACGGTGAAGGAGGACGAAGCGGTCGTGATCGGGGGGACGAGCGACCGGGAGGACACATTCGGATCGACGTTTTTCAGTCGAACCGAAGGGCATCGGCGGTACCGGCTGGTCTTCATCGTGAAGGCCCGGAGCTGGTAGTGTTTGGCGTTTGTTCGAACATTAAGAAACGTTACCATGCGGTATCGTTGACCATTTCAGGTAACATTCAATTCGAAACGACCGTCGATGGCCTTATTGATGGGTTGTAAGTCGTTATAATGCAATTGTTTATGTAATTATGATTTTCCATAATGCGTCCAAGTCGGCACCCGACTTGCAACTTCACACCCAGCCCCATTCTCTATCTACGCCCCAGGAGGGACTCATGAAACGCCTGATGTCGCTCGTCGCCGGTGCCCTGGCACTCCTCGTCGCCACCCCCGCCGAAGCCCACGTCGGATACAAGATCCAGATGACGGGGCTCTATAAGGAAACCAAGAAGGGCGGCACCACCTTCCGCAACGTCTTCGTCACCGGACACGCGCACTACGTCGACGGCGTCGTCCTCGAGGTCGGGGTGCGCCCGGAGAAGTCAGCCGGATACCTGATCTGGACAAAGGCCCCGGTCCGCAAGGAGGAATTCGCGGCGGAACTCGGCCCCTGGCGGGAGACCTTCCCCGCCGGCACCTATGTCGTCGAGGCCTGGTTCGATCTGGACAAGCAGCCCGAAGCCGTCAAGTCGCTGCTGGCCGAGGAGGAGGAATTCTCCAAGTGCCTGAAAGACGATCCGACGTACCAGGAGAAGTACAAGCGCGAGAACCCCGAGCGCTACGAGAAGCTGATGCGGCTGATCGCCGCGACGGGCCGCTGCGCCTCCACGAAGCAGTTCGGCACCTGCCGCGTGACCATCGGGACGCCCGACGACGCCCAGCGGTCCAATGAGGAGGACCGGGCGTTCATCCGGGACCACGCGGACCTGGGGCGGGCCCTCATGGGCGAACTGCTGAAGGAGTCCGCGCGCCACTCCGACCCGGACCGGAACGCCGGCGTCAACGCCGAGGCCTGGGCAACCTGGTCCCAGGACTGGGTGGACCAGCTGACGGCGGCCGACGGCGACGTGCAGGATCGCCTCCGCAACACCGTCTACAACGAGCACAAGGAGACGTACTCGTCCCTCGGGAACTCCCTCATGGCGCTCGGAGACCTTCAGCGGACGATCTCCGACCTGCTGTACGGTGCGGTCCGGGAGAAGACCGCGGAGCTCGCGAAACTGAACAAGAAGCTCGACTCCGAACTGAGCCGCGACGAGCGCAGGCGCCGGGACATTCTGAAGCGGGAGATCGCCGGGTACGACATCGAAAAGGCGGATTCTTCGCGCCGGGCCGTCGAGTCCATCGCCGAGACGCTGTACGGGCACCGCGGGCTGGACCCCGCCCCGGAGCGGATGAAGGTCTTCATCGAGGAACTCAAGGCCGAGTTCGGCCTGGAATGGAAAGACTGATTCGCTTCTCCCCTTTAGGAGGCACCGCCGAACACACCCCGTCAGGTCGAGCCGTGAGGTCGTCACGTCTTCAAGAGGAAGGAGTCAGGATGATCAACAAGAGGATGGAACACAACCGGGGGTTCGTGCTGCTTGTCGCCCTCGGCGTCCTCGGAGTTCTCGGACTGCTCGCCGCCACGTTCGCGACCCTGTCGCGCGTGGAGCGGGTCGTCTCGAACAGCTATGTGGACAAGGTCCGCGCGAAGATGCTGGCCCAGTCGGGCATCGAACGGGCGATCGCGTCCATCCGGGGCCGGGCCATGGTTCAGTCGTGGGACGACCAGCGCAACGACTGGTACTACCGCGAAATGCTCAACGCGGAGGGCGGAACGACGATCGTGTATCCCGCCGCCGTGAAGTCCGATATCTGGAAGTACACCCCCACGAGGGGATACGGCATGCCGCCGCGCTCGCTGGAACTTGCGTTCGAGGACGGCATGACGGGCGGAGTGAACGGCATCTCGTTCCCCCAGCCCCAGTCCCCGACGGTCAATGAGGCCTTCTCCGGAGAGTTCCCCGGTACCTACATGGCCCGCGGCGACGTCTACGCCCTGAAGGTTCTCGACTGTGCATCCATGATCAACGTCAACGACGGCGGCGAGCAGGCCAAGCGCATGCTCAACAATCTCGGGGACATCCTGAAAAACGTCGACGGCACCGCGTTCAACAGCGGCGGCTTCAAGCTCGGCGACAAGATCCAGGCAAGGGCAATCGCGAGAGGAAAGGCATTCAATAATAAATCTGAAATCCTCGATGAAGTTTTCATCTCGGATCCCCTCTTTGCGGGGAATCCGACAGAGGCGAAAAAGCGCTTCGATGCGGTGAAGAACTTCGTCACTTGCCACGGCTGGATCGACGGGACGACCACGCGGTTTGTGAACACCTGGACGGGAGCGACCGACTACGTCGGCGGCTCCTATGCATCGGCCACCGCAAGCCTGGACTCGGGGGACGGGCGGACGCTGGCGTCGCTCCCCGCTACGGACGAACCTGTGGAGACCGGCGCGGCGGCGAAGCCCCTGACGGAGCCCGACGGGCCTTCGGCGTTTGCGTCCAGCCCTCTCTACTCGATGTCGGCCAGCATTCCCGGCGCGTACGCCTCCCTGCCGGCAACCGGACTCCTCGCGGCGCCTCCGGCGACCCCGATTACGGATGTCAGCACCGGCGGCGGATTCAAGCAGTACATCCTCAGCCAGGGGGCGGACAACAAGACCGGCAAGTTCGGCGGAACGTACTACAAGATCGAACCGCGCTGCCCGATCAACGTCAACACGGCCAGCCGGGAAGTTCTTGTGGCG
The DNA here is from genome assembly GCA_013360825.1 of Candidatus Brocadiia bacterium. Taxonomy (GTDB): domain Bacteria; phylum Planctomycetota; class MHYJ01; order WSZJ01; family WSZJ01; genus WSZJ01. The sequence continues at coordinate 5,792 of JABWAY010000249.1, forward strand.
CAGATGATGGATCTCGAGGCCAGCTTCTGGGACTACACGGTCGTGAGCGAGTCGGCCGCGAAGAAGGAGTACGACTCGAGGCTCGGGCTCATCACCTCCAAGCTGACCAAGGCGGAGGCGGAAGCCGCCGCGGACTTCCTGATCGGCGGCCGTTTCACCCACGGGACCCCCGCGGGATCGTGGTCCTACAACGACTGGATGCACTTCGAGGACGAGGTGATCAACAAGATCCCCGGCCTGACGCGCTTCCAGCTCGGCCTGCTCAAGGCGAACGGCAATTCGAACCGGACGACATCGTCCGTCTCGACAAGTCCGACATCAAGGTTCCCTCCACGGAGTGGACGTTCAGCTCCAACGGGTTCTTTGAGATCGAGTCGATCGGCCGGGTCTACAACGGGACGCAGATCGTCTCCGAGGAGAAGATCGAGACGGTCGTGAAGGTGTGGGACCAGGTCCGCTACTCGACGCAGGAACAGCTCGAGAAGGACCGTTCCTTCAGCCCCGATTCTTCGGACGAGGGCGACCTTCTGGCCGGCGGGTATCCGCCGATCGTCTCGATGCCCGAGTATGTCTACAACCCGGCGACCAACCCGGTTCACTATCGCAGCCAGACGGGCGATGTGAGCTGGTGCGCCGACTACGAGGGGTACCTGATCCTGAACGGGCCCGCGAAGGTCCAGGCGGGAATCTCCCCCGGGCCCGCGGCGCCCGGGTCGAGTTCGGGGGTTGCGTCGGCGGCGTGCTGGGGCCCCAACACGACCAAGTACAAAGGAAGCCCGGTCCCGACCGGATCGCCGACCAAGTGCGGTGTCTCGTTCGTGGCCGGCTTCAACAATGCCAATGTTTACGTCAACCAGAGCCACCGGAAGGTGTGGCACGACGCTCCGTATTCTTTCTCCGGAACGGGCGGCGGAGCAAGGCACCCGGAGTACGACTACAGCTCTCCCCACTGTTTTGCGGACGGGGCGAGCATGTCCGCGCAGAGGCTCCATTCCGTCTCACCGGATACGGGGTATCACAGCGCCTCGAGCGCCGGGGTTCTGAAGCCGTACCAGATCGAGCCGACGGCGGCAGCCAGCGGCTGGTCCTGGGGCGGCGCGGCGGGCGGGACGGGCGCGAATTTCTGGGACAACGGGACCGACCTCCAGAACTTCGGCATCTACATCAACTGGCTCCGCAGGAACCGGTTCCACACGTACTGGGCTGACGAAGTCCCGTCGCCGGACTGCACCATCGAGATGACCGTGAAGCCGGAAATCGACCTCTGGACCTGGTCGACCAACAGCAAGATGCACACGTCGTCGTCGATGTGGGGTGGCGGGTACAAGATCTGGCCGTGCAAGCGCCAGTTCCTGTACGACTGGGGAGTCGGTGGCACCAAGGGGATGAACTACACCATCCGCTGCTACGTGGAGCTGTTCCGCGTCTACCTGGAGCTCTACCACCACACGACCAACCAGTTCTACGTCATGTACGCCGACCACACCTGGAAACCCCACACCTGGCACCACGTGGAGACCAGCTGGATCGGCTCCTACAATGTCGTGCTGGCTGACGGGACCGTCGTCGTCGTGCCGCCGAACGCCATGCTCTTCGTCGACGGCCAGTCGGCCGGCAGCGGAGGATCCGACGACCACATCCTGGCTTCGAAGTTCGGAGCCGGGACCCGTGACGTCAGCCAGGTCCTCCTCGGGACCTACGCCGCGCAGGCGATGAGGCTGGAGTTCAACGTCGCACCGACCTGGCCGAATAACGACTACGGCACCGGGCCTCGGTTCGACGTCGGCAGCACCCTCGCCAACGACGGCATCTTCGGGATGAGCTCTCCCCGGTGGATCGGCATCATCGACAACATCGTGATGCACCACTGGAGAAGCCACACCGCGACCTTCACGCCGCGCAACCGGTACCACTCGTCGACGTACTACGATGGATCGTCGTTTACGAGCGGGAAGGGC
>JABWAY010000007.1 GCA_013360825.1 Candidatus Brocadiia bacterium
GCCGTCGAGGCGCACCAGCGCCACCACGAGCAGCAGCACGATCGACGGGATCAGGAGCGGCGCCGCCACCGCCGCCAGCGGCGGCGCCAGGATCCCGACCAGGATCCCGACCGCGAGGACGAGGCCCGCGTGGCGTCCGAGGAAGGCGAGGGCGCGGAGCATGGAGAGCGTCTACCACTCTCCTTCGGCCGGGCGCGAGAGGCCTGTTGCGCAACGCGCCGCGGACGCTACTTTGCCGCCGTCGCCCGAGAAGGATTTCGCCCGTGCCCAGTTTCGCGCCCGGCCAGCCGCTCGTCATGCATCGCGAGGCGGTGCGGCCGGAATGGATCGACTACAACGGCCACATGAACGTGGCCTACTACGTGCTGGCCTTCGATCACGCGACCGACGCGATGTTCGACACGATCGGCATGGACGCGGCCTATCGCGACCGCACCGGCTTCTCCACCTTCGCGCTCGAGGCGCATGTCGTCTACAAGCGCGAGGTGGCGGCCGGCCGGATGACCCGCCCGGAGGCGCTCGAGCGGATGGTCTCGCGGACCTGGACCCTCGTCCGCCGGCAGTCGACCTGGCTCCGCAAGCTCGGCGGCGGCGCGCTCCGCCTCTCCGGCGGCACCTTCGCGGAACAGCGGGACCAGGCGGTCGCCTGGCTCGAAAGCGGGGCGGAATTCACGGAACCGGCGGCCGCCGGGGACGTCCAAGGGTGATTCCAAAGGAGACGTCCATGAACCGGTTCTTCTGCTCCGCCGCCGTCGCCCTCCTGCTCTGCATCCCCGCCTTCGCCCGCCGCGCCGCCGACCCCGAGAAGGACCGGAAGGTCGCGGAGCCCGGCGCACCCGGGAAACCGTCCCCCAACCCGCGGGACGAGAGCATGGAGAACGAACTCGCGGACCGCGTCGCCCCTGAGGACCTCCTCCCGCAAGTCTCCCTCCTCCCCGTCCATCCGGCAGACGGAGCGCTCGCCCTGCGCGGAAAGGGATTCGTCGTGCTCTCCCGCAAGGACGGACAGGTCACCTTCGAGTCCCGGAATGCCGACGGAAGCGCCGGCGAAACGCTGTTCGCCCCGGGACACCCCGTCTCCCGCTGGTGGCTGAGCCCGGACGGCGGCCGCCTGGTCTGGCGCTCCGGCGATTCCCTCTTCACCGCCGTGCCCGGCTCGAAGACGATGGACTCCCTCGACCTCGCCCCGGATGGCGACGTCGCCTTCCAGGCCGACGGCTCCCAGGCCGCCTGGGTGGTCGGCGGGCAGGTCGTCCTGAAGCGGTTCGGGGACCGCGGCACCGTCACGATCACACCCGAAAAGGGACATTTCCTGGGCAACACCGTCGCCCTCTCCGCCGACGGCCGCTCGCTCTACGCCCTGGTCTCCCCGGACGGCGCCGCCGAACCGGACGGACTCGCCGCCTGCGACCTCTCGAAGGACGGCCGCGTCCTGACCCGGATCTTCACCGCCTCCTCCGCCTGCCTGAAAACCCTCGCAGTCTCGCCCGACGGGACATCCCTCCTGTTCGTGCAGACCGCGCTCGGGAAAAAGCAGGAAGACTCGCTGCGACTCTTCTTCCCCGCTTCCGGCGACGTCAAGACCCTCACCCGGGCCCCGGAAATCGCCGACGCGACGTTCGCCGCCGGCCTCGACCGGATCGCCTTCACGGCGAAGGGCGCGAACGGGCGCTGGCAGGCCTGGGGAGTCCCGACCACCGCCGATTCGTCCAAGGGGCTGTTCCTCGCGGAACGGATTGCGGAGCTGGAAGGGTACGAGTTCCGGAAGCCCGCCTACGCCCGCGACGGCGCGCTCTGGATGCTCCTTTCGAAAGACGCCGGAACCACCTGGACCGTCGGAACGACCGCCCCCCGGTAACCGGGACGGGCCACTCTGGAGACCGCCATGACCCTGCGCCACGCCGTCGTCCTCGCCCTGCTCTCCCTCACCCCGCTCCCCCTCCGCGCCGACCGCGCGGAACCGGGCAGCCGGGAGCTGAAGGAAGCCCCCGGCCGCGCCGTCGCCCCGCGTCCGCCGGTCGACAGCGAAGAACTTCTCCAGCCGGCCCTGGTCGTCCCCGCCCCGAGCCTGCTCCTGGTCGTCCCCGGGGATCTCCGGATCGCCCCGCGGGAAGGGGGGTTCGTGGCGCTGGTCCCCGGCGCCGGCGGGCCGTCGTTCACGGCGTTCCGCGAGGACGGGACGATCGAGGCCTCGCTGTTCTCCCCCGGCCATGCGGTGGAGCGCTGGTGGCTCTCGCCCGACGGCAAGCGCGTCGCCTGGGTCTCCGGCGGCACGCTCTACACCGCCACTGCGGGCGCAAAGGCGATGGACTCCCTCGGCGCCGCGCCGATCGAGGACCTGGCGTTCACGCGCGACGGCGCCCACCTCGTGTTCGTGCGCGACGGCGTCGCCGTGATCCGGACCGTCGCCGACCGGACCGAACGCACCGTGCGCGCCGAACCCGGCCTCCTCCTCGGCGGCGCCGCCGTCCTCTCCGCCGACGGAAAGACCCTCTTTGCCCTCGCCGGCCCCGACACCCCCGTCCCCGACGGCCTCGCCCGCGCCGGCGCCCCCGCCGCGGACGGACTCGCCTCCGCCGACCTCACCGCCGCCGAGCCGGTCCTCAAGCGGTGCTTCCAGGCCAGCGGCTCCACGCTCCGCACCCTGACCCTCTCCCCCGACGGCCTCTCCCTCGCGTTTATCCAGGCCGCCGGAAAGCCCCCCGAGGCGCTCCGGCTCTTTACGCCCGCCTCCGGCGACGTCCGCACCCTCGCCCGCGCCCCGATGATCGAACACCCCGTCTTCACCGCCGACGGCTCCCGCATGGCCTTCTCCGGCCGCGCCGCCAACGGCCGGATGCAGGCCTGGTCCGCCGCAACGGTACCGGACGTCACCAAGGGGGTCTACGTCACCCGGCAACTCGCCGAGCTCGAAGGTCGCGAAATCCTCCACCCCGCTCCGGCGGCCGGCGGAGGATTCTGGCTGCTGGTGAAGGACGCCGACGGAAAGGCGATGCGCGTCGGGCGGGTGAAGTAACCTCCACGGAGAAGCGCGCCGCAGCGGAAGCCCGGAGTCAGGGAGGTGCCGTCCCTTTCTCGAGGAGCGGTCGCTCTCCGCCTCCCGGGCCGCCTTTCTCGACGAACAGGCCGCCGTCATCGGTGGACGCGTTCTGCAATATTCGGATTTCGCCGAGGCATTCCTCGAGCGAGGCAGCCGGATCGCACTTCGTGGGCAGTCCTGCGGAACGCGCCACATCGCACGAAACGCCGACGAACCCCGGAGGTGGAAATTGGAGGGAGCGATGCCCCCACCCCAACAGAAAAGCAGGGAAAGCGCCGTGACGGCCGTTCCTCGGCTCCCCGACTGTTTCGCCCAGCCGGGGAGTGCCAGAATTCCTGGAACCCACCCTCCGCATGCGAAAACGCCCCGGCCCCTCGTACTCCTCCTATGGAAGCGAAAGGCGTGCAGTCGGGTTCGCGCCGGCAGACCCAGCGTGCCTGGACTCCAGCCCGGGTGTTTTCTCGAACCGCGCGGCGCCCCGCATCATGCGTTTCTCAGCGTGGCCGTCGTTTCATGAATCTCGTCGAGAAGCTCCCGCGCAAACTCCGGCGAGACGGGCTCGGCTCCTTCGAAAGACTGGGCCCAGGCGAGGGAGGCGAAAGCGCGGTCGAGGACCTCACGCCGGACGCGCCCGGACGTGACGAGATCGCGGCGTGCGACGGCGGGGATCTGCGCGTCGGGCGGAACGGGAAGGCCGTGGCGCGCAAGAAGGTCTCCGAGGGCGGCAAGAACGGCGCGGGCGGCGTGCGCGACGGCCTCGGCGCCAAAACCTGACGACTGGAGGCAGGTGGCCGCCAGAAGAGCGCGATCGGCGCGGTTCTTCGGCCCGGCCTCCACCGCCGCCGGCGCCGGAACGGATGGCGCCGCGGCGGCGATCAGGTCCGCCGCTTCTTCAGAAAGGACGACCGGGGCCTCCTCCCCCACCGTGCGCGAAGCGGCGGCGACGGCGGCCTTCAGCTCCGGAGAGACTTCGGGGACGATAAGAGCGCGGCGGGGGCGTCCATCCCGCGCGGGGATGTCCGCCAGGCGATGCGGCGTCTCGATCGCCTGCGCGAGCTCCGCCGCGAGCGTGCGCTTCACGGCCGCCTCGGGCGCGGCGGGCTTCCCGGCCGGTTCCACGATCTCGTTGAGGAGCGTCAGCATCGGGCCGGACATCCGCGAATACGCGACCTCCGTGCGCGTCTCACCCTCGCGAAAAACCGCATCGAAGACGTCGCGCTTCGACTCGATCAGCTTCTCGATGCGCGATTCGATGGAATTCTCCGCGACGAGCGTGACGATCTGGACCGTCCGCTTCTGTCCCATGCGGTGCGCGCGGCCGTTCCGCTGCTCCAGCTTCGCCGGGTTCCACGGCAGGTCGAGGTGGATGACCACGCTGGCGGCCTGGAGATTCAGCCCGACCCCGCCGGCCTCGGTCGAGAGGATCACCCTGCAGGTCGGATCGTCGCGGAAACGGTCCAGGAGTTCGCCGCGCCTGCCGCTGGGGATCCCTCCGTGGAGGTAAGCATGCCCGACTTTCTTCTTTTCCAGCAGCGAGGAAGCCATGTCCAGCATGTCGGTCCACTCGCTGAAGACCGCGGCCTTGCGCCCGCCCTCCACGACCAGGTCCTCCACGAGGCGCCCCAGTTCCTCCAGCTTCGGCGCGGGTCCGGCCTGGCCCTTTCCCATCCGCGAGTCGTCGCACGAGCGACGCGCCAGCGTGAGGTACATCTGCAGCCTCTTCTGCTCTTCCTCCGTCAGCGGGCGACGCTTCATCAACGCGAACAGCTGCGCCGCGAGTCCCACCCAGTTGTCATGCGCCTCGCGCTGCTGCGGCGTCATCGGGACGTCGAATCGATTGAGGACGCGGTCGGGAAGCTGCAGCTGGACGGATTCCTTGGTGCGGCGGACGACCGCCGGCGCCAGTCTGGCCCGGAGGTCGTCGAGGTTTCTGTAGCCCGCGGATCGCCCGTCCGCGTCGAGCCGGACATAGCGGTCGTGGAATCCCCAGAGCGGGCCGAGAATTGCCGGGTTTACGAACTGCATCACCGAATACAACTCCTCCAGATTGTTCTCCAGGGGCGTCCCCGACAGCACGAACGCCATCGGCGCCCGGTCTCTCAGATCTTTCACCGCATCGGACGTCTTCGCGCGCCAGTTCTTGATCCGTTGCGCCTCGTCGAGAATCACGGCGTCCCAGGCAAGCGGGGAGGACTGGAGAAAGCGTCGGTCGCGGAAGACCTGTTCGTAGTTCGCGACGATAAAGGGCGTCGACGCGTCGTAAAGCGCGTGGCGCGTCCGCGGAGAGCCTGCGACGACCGTCGTCTCCAGGCCTGCGAAGCGCTCGATCTCCCGGACCCACTGGTGTTTCAGCGACGCCGGGCACACAATGAGCGCTCTCCGGGCGCGGCGTTCCCGGACGAGGAGCGCGACCGCGGCGATTGCCTGGAGCGTCTTGCCGAGGCCCATCTCGTCGCCGAGCACGGCGCGCCGGCGCTCGATCAGGTGAAGTGCGCCCTGGATCTGATACGGGTAGAGCGTTGCGTTGATGAACTCGAAGGGGTTGCGGCCCGATTCGGCCTGCCTCCGGAGGGCCCCGGCCCACCGCGCCCATCCGGCGGCCTCGCGGCGCGACCTCGCCTCGGATTCGACCTCGGCCGCCACGCGCAGTTGCCGTGTCGGGATCCGGGACGCCGCCTCCAGCATCCGGTCCAGATCCTGGCCCGACGATCCGCGGAATCGGCCGTCCGGATGAAAGAACGCATCCCGGAAGGCGGCATCCCGGAGGGGGGTGCGCAGGACATGGAACGCAGGAAGGCGGGTCGCAGGGTCGAGCCAGACGAAGGAGCGAAAGGGGTGCGCCATGCTGCGCAGCCGCCCGCCCCGGGAGCGGAGCACGGCTTCGATGTGCTTGCACGTCCGGAGTCCGCTGATACGGAAGTCGGGACAGGAACAGGTGTTCACGCGGGCCCGTGCGTCGCGGATCTCGACGTCGTACGTCCGATCGCTCGTCGAGCGCACGCGGAACTTCGCCCCGATCTCGCCGTCTCCGATCGGAGCGATCCGCATCGACTGCTTTGCTGCCCGGACGGAGCGAAGCTGGAGCTGGACGTCCGGTTCGGGTGAGTATTGCGGGTCGCGCATCGCAGGCTCCTAGAATGGCGGTTCGAAGTCGTCAGGAATCGGAGCCGGCCGGGCTCCCGGCCCGGCGGCCGGCGGTCGGGGAGGAGGATCGCCGGGAGGCGGTCGAGTCGCAGGCGATTTCCCGAACGTCTTCCCATGCAGATGATGGATCCACTCGCGCACAGGCGCTTTCCACCGCTGTGACCCTCCCGGGATGTTCGCGATGAGCCCGCGCGGAGACATCCGCAGCGCCTTCGCCATCGCGATATCGCCGTCGTTCAGGCGGCAGCGGCGCTTCGCCTCCGCCCAATCTGCAGCCTTCTTCTGCCTGCCCGCCATCACAGCTTCTCCTCGACCCTCATCATCAGCTCGATGAACTTCTCCATCACGGGTCCGGCCGGAAGCCCCGGAAAGTTCAACAGGACAATCTCCTTCGCGTACAGCTTCCCGACGTAGCGTCGCAGCGTCCTCGCCTTCGCGCGCGCCGCAGCGTAGTCCCGGTGGGCGGAGTTGATCTCGATCCGGCCGGAGCGGAAGCGCGAGCGCCAGTCCTCGCCGGGGGCGGAGGCGAGGGTATAGGGCGGCAGGCCGGTGCGGTCGCCCGGGGCGTCGCCTTCGGTGGCAGAGGGGCGCGCGACGAGCACCGGGGCCTCGCCGCGGGCTTCGAGCACGCCCTGACGGACCGTCAGCCGGACGATCGCCGCTCCCTCCTTCAGGCCGGTGACGGCGGCTCGCGGACCGGCGGATTCGACGCTGACGGTGGCCGCATCCGAGGAACTCCACGCGAATTCGAGCCCGGACACGACGGTCAATCCCGCGGCATCGAGCCCGCGCGCGGAGATCGTGCGGACCTGGTCGAGCGCGAGGGCGAGGTGCCCCGGCACGAGGCGGGCGGCCGAGAGCGGACCCGCAAGAAGGTCGCCCTGCGGGGACGGAGCCGGCTCCGGACTCTCCTTCGGGGTCTCGCCTGCCGCCGGCGCCACCCGCCTGCGGCCGACGTCGAAGAGCGCATAGTCACTCTCCGGAAGGGCCCGCAGAGCCGCGACAAGGGCCCTCTGGACTTCCTTCTGCAGCGACTCGCTCGCGTGGTCCGCCTCGGCTTCGTCGCGTTTCCGCAGAAACTCGATGAGCACCGGTTCGATTCGCTCGAGGGCCTCGACGAGGGCCGCGCCGGCGGCGTCGGGGACGATCCCCTCGCGCGTGGCGGGGGCGACGGAGAGGGCGGCGAAGTCCACGACACCCTCGAGACGGTTCGAGTTCCATGGCGGACGGTCGAAATCCGCCAGGCCGCGGAGGTCGCGAATCACGCGCGTGCCGTCACGGCAGATGTCCACCGCGAGCGCCTCGCCGTCGGCGGGAACGCGGTAATAGAGCTCGACGGCGGCCTCCCCGAACCCGGGCACGGCGAGCCGCTTGACCTCATCGACCCGCTCGCCCTCGAATTCCCTCGGCCGTACTGTGAACGACTTGCGGGCGACGCGGTCGTGAATGCGCACGGTCGCACCGCAGGAACGGATGCGGTCGCGCAACTCCGCGGCGAGGTAGCGATTGAGCTTCTCTCCCGTGAGAAGCGCGCGCGTGGTGTCGCGGAGCCCGGCAATCACGACTTCGGCGCCGGAGAGCGGGAGTCGTTCGCGGGCGGTGTGGACCCGCCAGCGCTCTTCAGCGGCCCGCATCACCATTTCGTAGCAGCGGCCGTCGGCGCCGCGCGACGCCAGGCGCAATTCCTCCCCGAGGCTCCAGAACCCGAGGAGCCCGATCCCGAATTCGCCATGGACCCCGACACGCGAAGCGAGATGGCGCTTGATGGAATCCGCGATGTGAGTCGCCACATACGCGAAGTCCGGGCGTCCCTCTGCGTTGAGCCGGATCCCGCTTCCGTCGTCGGAGATCGTCAGGTAGGCCTTGCCGCCGCGCTTGAACCGGGCGATCTCCACCGACTTTCCGCCCGCGTCGAGCGCATTCTCGACGAACTCAGCGACGGCCTTCAGCGGATTGGACTGGGTGCGGGCGAGCAGCGAGATCGCGTTGAATTCGTCGCCGATGCGGAGGCGGCCGGACGTGCGGGGGGCGGGCATGCCCTCATTGAACCGGGAGACGGCGCTGGCGCAAACATCCACCGCGGGCTGAATGTCCGACGTTGTGTGCCTGCCTGACTGGGGATGCACTCGCCCTGACCGGGCGAGTGACATTTCTACTTAGACGGAAACGGTGACATTTCTTGGCGTTGACACCTCCTGCCCCCGAACCTTCCCCGCCCCCGGCCGATCAAGTACAGTCCGCCCCCCTATGATCCAGGCACCCCTCGGCTTTGAAGACCACCTCCCCGACCGGCTCCCGGTCTGGCGCCGGATCGAGGACGCCGCGCGCAGGATTTCCGAGACCTACGGGTACCGGGAGATGCGCACGCCGCTCATGGAGTCCACGGAGCTGTTCGTGCGGTCGGTGGGCGAGGTGACGGACATCGTCGAGAAGGAGATGTTCACCTTCGACAAAGGCGACAAGGACTCGCTGACGCTGCGCCCCGAGCTGACCGCGCCGTTTGTGCGGGCGTGCGTCGAGCACTCGCTCTTCAAGAAGAAACCGTTCCAGAAGCTGTTCTACGTCGGCGCCAACTTCCGGAAGGAGCGCCCCCAGAAAGGGCGGCTCCGGCAGTTCCACCAGTTCGGGGTGGAGGCGCTGGGGGCGTCGGACGCGCTGCTGGACGCGGAGACGGTGCTGCTGGCGCTGGCGTTCTTCGAGGCGGTGGGGGTGCCGGGGGTGCGGACGCGGGTGAACACGATCGGGTGTCCCACGTGCCGCCCGGCGTTCCGGGACGCGCTGAAGGCTCACCTCGAGCCGAAGCTGGCGCGGTTCTGCGAGAACTGCCGGAGGCGGTTCGACCGGAACGTGTTCCGGGTGCTGGACTGCAAGGTGGAGGGGTGCGTGGCGCTGTCGTCCGACGCGCCGCGGGTGCAGGCGCACCTCTGCGACGGATGCCGGGCGCACGACGAGGGGTTCATCGGCGCGCTGCGTCGCGCCGGCGTCGCGTTCGAGCAGGATCCACGGCTGGTCCGCGGGTTCGACTACTACACCCGGACCGTCTACGAGTTCCGCGCACCCGGGCTGGGCGCGCAGGACGCGATCGGCGGCGGAGGGCGGTACGACAACCTCATCGCCGAGATGGGCGGCGATCCCGCGGGGGCGGTCGGGTTCGCGGTCGGACTGGAACGCGTCGTGATCGCGCTCGAAGCGGCGGGGAAGGCCCCCGAAGAAGAGTGGTTCCCGACCCGCGTCTACGTCACCCACATCGGCCCCGAAACGCGCGACGCCGCATTCGACATCGTCCGCACGCTTCGCACCGCCGGGATCAGCGCCGACATGGATTTCGAGGGGCGCTCGCTCAAGGCGCAGATGCGGAATGCCAACCGGGTGAAGGCCCCGCGGGTGGTGATCCTGGGCCCGGACGAGATGGCGAAGGGCGAGGTGAAGGTGCGGGACATGGCGAAGAGCGCCGAGGAGAGCGTGGCGGTCAAGGATCTCGCGGCGCGGCTGGCCCGGGCGGAGGAGTAGGGCGGGGCGTTCCGGCCGCATCGCCCCCGCCGCCATGATCCGCGCGCTGACGTTCGACGCCGCCGGGACGCTGATCCGCCCGGTGCCCTCCTACGGCGGCGTCTACTCCCGCGTCACCGCGGAGTTCGGGCTGCGTATCCCCGCGGAGTGGTTCGCGGAGGAGTTCGCGCGCGCGTTCCGCGCCGTCCCCTGGCCGCTCGAGACCTCGCCGGAAATCGAGCGGGCGCAGTGGGAAAAAGTCGTGCGGCGGCTCCACGACGCGCTCCCGGGGGACCTCGACTTCACGCGCTGGTTCCGCGCGGTCTACTCGGCGTTCGCCCGGAAGGAATCCTGGACGCCGGAACCGGGGGCGGTCGAAACGCTCCAGGCCCTGCGGGCTCTCAACCTCCGCATCGCCGTGCTCTCCAACTGGGACGAACGCCTCTTTCCCGTCCTCGAAGCGCACGCCCTCGCCCCGCTGGTGGACCGCATCCTGATCCCCCCGCACACCGGGTGGCGCAAACCCGCCCCCGAGATGTTCGCAGAAGCCTGCCGCCGCCTCGGCTCCCATCCGGCCGAAACCCTCCACGTCGGCGACTCCCCCGACGAGGACATCGCCGGCGCCCGCGCCGCCGGCCTCCACGCCGTCCACTACCGCCCCGGCGAACCTCCCGCGCTCACCCGCCTCGTCAACCTGCTACACTCCCCGCTCCTCGCGCAGAAACCGCAGGAATAGCCGCGCCCCCCCGGGCGTTCCTTCACTCCGGAGGAAGAAACCCATGAAACTTCGCTGTGTTCTCTGCGCCGCCCTCGCCGGGGCGCTCGCCGGCCTGATCCTGTTCTCCGGCGCCTGAACCGAACCCACGGCCCCACGACGGGCCCCACTCTGAGGAGACTCTGACATGCGTTCTTTCACCGTTGCCGGCGCCCTCGCCCTGATCGGCGGATTCGGCCTCATGGCCATCGCCGAGGACAAGCCGAAGGAAATCACCGTGAAGGGCGAGATCGTCGATCTCGCGTGCTGGCTGGAGGATGGGAAAATCGGCGCCGAGCACAAGAAGTGCGCGACGTCCTGCCTGAAAGGCGGAACCCCGGCCGGCGTCCTGCTGGAAGACGGGACCGTCTACCTCCTCGTGCCGCACGGCAGCGAGGGAAAAGTTTCGCCGGAGCTGGCGGGCGAGATGGTGGAAGTGAAGGGGAAGCTCCTGGAGCGCGGGGGGCTGAAGGGGATCACGGCGAAGACGATCAAGAAGGTGGAGAAGGGGCACGAGGGGAGCGAAGGGTCCGGGAAGTAGCGCCGGGTCGCAGCAGACGCCAGGGCCGGCCTCGATGAGGCCGGTCCTTTTTTTGTCACCGCGTGGCCGGGCCCCACGCCCGCGGATTCGCGGAGACTCTATACTCCCTCCGTGACACGCTCCCTGCGCCTCGCACTCTGGCTCGCCTGCGGCCTGGGGATCGTGCTGTTTGCGCTTCGCCTCCGGGCCCTTTCGGCAGCGTTCGTCTGGGGGGACACCGCCGGCTGGGCGCAGCGCCCGATCCTGGAGGTCGTGGCGTGGTGGCTCGGTGCCTGGCTGGCCTGGGCGGCGGCGCTGCGGCTTGGAAAGAAACTCCCTGCCAGACTGCCGATGCTCGTGGCGATTCTCCTGATCGCGGGAGCCGCGCGCGCTTCGTTTTTCGGCACCTGGCCGATCCAGGAGGACGACGCCTACCGGTATCTCTGGGACGGGCAGCAGGTGCTCGAGGGGGTCAACCCGTACCGGTGGTCGCCGAAACAGGCCCAGGCGGCCGGGCCGGACGCGCCGGAGGACCTGCGGGAGCTGCGGGCGGCGCTCCAGGCCCCGGCGGCGCAGGAGAACCACCGGAAGATCAACAACAGCAGCATCCCGACCGTCTACCCGCCGCTCAACATGGTCGTCTTCGCGGGGGCTCAGGCGGCGGCCCCGTGGAGCCTGGACGGGCTGCGCGCCGCGTTCCTGATCCTGGAGCTGGCGACGATCGCGCTGCTCTGGTTCGCGCTCCGCGCCGCCGGGGGAAACCCGATGTTCGCGGTCCTCTACGCCTGGTGCCCGCTCCCGATCAAGGAGATGCTCAACTCGCCGCACCACGACGCGCTCGTCGTCTGCGCGCTCGCCGGATTCCTCCTCGCCGCCGTCGCGCGCCGTCCCGCCGTCGCCGCCGCGCTCCTCGCCGCCGCCGTCGCCGCCAAGCTCTACCCTGTGGTCCTCCTTCCGGTCCTCCTCGTCTGGGCCTGGCGCCGCGACCGCCGCTCCGCCCTCGTCGCCGGCGGCGTCTTCGCCGCCGTTCTCGCACTCCTCTACGCCCCCTTCCTCGACCCCGCGATGTTCCGCGGCACCGGGACTTTCGCCTCCTCCTGGAACTCGAACCAGGGCGCCTTTGCCCTCCTCGCCCGGCTCTTCACCGAGCTGTTCGGCAGCGACCCGATGATCGGCCCCCTCGGCGGCCAGGCCCCCCGCGGCCAGCTCTACGCCCGGTTCTTCGCCGCGGCCGTCGTCGTCGGCGCCGTCGCCGCGGCCGCGCTCGCCCGCCGCCTCCCCCGCCCCGCCTGCACCCATGCGCGGACCGACTGGGACCTCCCCCTCCGTTCCCTCCTCGTCCTCGCCCCCGCCTTCGCCCTCTCCCCCGCCCAGCACCCCTGGTATTTCGCCGGCATCCTCCCCTTCGTCGCCTTCTTCCCTTTCCGCTCCTGGATCCTCCTCGCAGGCACCCTTTCGCTCTACTACCTCAAGTTCCACCTCCGCTACAACCCCGACGAGGCCCTGCGCCTCTCCCGCCTCGTCTTCGGCGAGAGTGCCCCCGCCGGGGAGGCCCAGGACCTCTCGTTCACAGTCGTCCGCTGGGTCGAGTTCGCTCCGTTCTATGCGCTCCTCGCCGCGGAGGGGCTTGCGGGGGTGGCGCGGCTCTGGAGGCGTCCCCGGGCCGGGGGAAGCGCGGGCGACTGAAGGGCGACCTGGAGCGGTCGCGCCGCGCTGAGGGCGCGGGCAGAATCCGATGCGACCTGCCTCGACCGACCGATCGGCTCCCGCCCGGCGGCGCCGCTGCGCCCCCGGCGGTCGGGACGCTCCCGGGCGTTCGACAACGCTGGAGACGTCGGTGCGGATGAGGCAGAATAGAAAGCCCCGATCCGGAGACTCCCCGTGAGCAGCTTCAGCGAACTGAGCCAGTACGAGTTGGACACGGCGTTTGCGGACCTGCTGCCGCTCGAATACTGCGTCGAGAAGAACATCGCCCCCCTCGGGAAGGTCCCCGAAGGCACGGCGGGCCCCGTGACCATCGGGGCGCTGACCCCCGGGGACACCCGGCTCGCCTCCGAGGTCGAGAAGCAGCTCCGCCGCACGGTCCGGCTGGTGCAGCTGAACGCCTTCGAGATCCGCCGCGCGCTCGCCGTCATCCACCAGCTGCCGGTCGCCGAGGACGACTCCGACGCCATCGCGCTCGACGCCGGCCGGGAAATCCGCTTCGAACCCAACCAGTCTCCGCGGGAGATCCTCGCCGATCTCCTCGCCGTGGCGATCCGCACGGGCGCCTCCGACATCCATGTCGAGTCCTACCCGGCGGACGTCGACCTCCGGTTCCGCATCGACGGCGTGCTCCGGCAGGTGCCGACCCCTCTGTCGCCGGAGAATGCGGTCCGGGTCATCTCCCGGCTCAAAGTCCTCTGCGGCGTCGATTTCGCGGAAAACAGGCGCGCGCTCGACGGGCGGTTCACGACGATCTTCCGCGAGAACGGCGTGGCCCGCCGGATCGACCTCCGCGTCACCTTCCTCCCCGGCCCCTCCGGCGCCGAGGTCGCGATCCGCGTCCTCGACCGGAATCGGTTCATCCTCGACCTGGACGGACTCGGCATTTCGCCGGACATCGCGAAGCGGTATCGCGCCCTGACCCGCATGCCGCACGGACTCCTCCTGGCGGTGGGCCCGACCGGCGTCGGCAAGACGACGACGCTGTACGCGTCGGTGAAGTCCCTTCAGCACGACAACGTGAAGATCGTCACGGTGGAGGACCCGATCGAGTACGAGTTCACGAAGGTGAACCAGAAGAACGTGACCCGGACGATGGGGTTTGCGGACTGGCTGCGGACGTTCCTGCGCGCGAACCCGGACGTGATCCTCGTCGGCGAGATCCGGGACTCGGAAACGGCGGAGATTGCGGTCCGTGCGGCGACGACGGGGCACCTCATCCTCTCGACGCTGCACACCGGCGACGCGATTTCGGCGATCGGCCGGCTTCGCGCCCTCGGCGCGGCGGACGATTTCCTCTCGGACGTGCTGGTGGGGGTCCTGGCGCAGCGGCTGGTGCGCAAGGTCTGCGAGGCCTGTGCGGAGCCGTGCGAGCCCGAAGAGGCGGTCTGGCGCCGGTTCTACGATGCGAAGCCGAAAGGGACTTTCCGGCGGGGGCGCGGGTGCGCGGCGTGTGCGGGGACGGGGTACTCGGGGCAGACGGGGGTCTACGAGCTGCTGGTGCGCACCGAGGCGATCGTCTCCGAGATTGCGCGGGGGACGACCGTCCCGGACCTGCGGCACATCGCGCGGCGGGAGGGCTGGGTCCCGCTGATCGAGGACGCGCTCGCGAAGGCGGCCGCGGGGGTGACGACGCTGGAGGATGTAGCCCGCAAGATCGGCGTGAAGAACCCGCTCTGAGCGGCCGGGGGCCGCCGGGGTCGCGCGCTCGGGCCGGGCCAGGATACTAAGACTAATTGTTGCGGGAATTATGCTTCGCGACGCTGTTTTTAGTTGAATTGCGCCGCAGATTACATAACATCCGCACCCTTCCGAGCACCGCCCCCCACACCACCGCCCGCCGAGGAGACCCGCCATGGAGAACGCCCCCCTCCGCAGCTTCCTGGAGATCCCCTACGACAAACTCGAGGAAATGAACCTCGAAGCGAAAGACGCGCGCATCCGGCGCCTCCCGGCCGACCGGATCACGGAAAAACGCATGAAGTACCTCGCCGACGAAAAACGGATCAAGGCCGTCACGGTCTGCTTCACCGACCTCGAAGGACGGCTGCACATGCTCGACTACGACAAGAAGTTCCTCCTCAAGTCCCACGACAACCTCACGTTCGACGGCTCTTCCATCCGCGGCTTCTCCCAGCAGAAGGAGTCCGACCTCCGGCTCCGCTGCGACTGGCCCGCCTGCTACTGGCTCCCCGCCGACGTCTTCGGCCCGGGCAAGGTGCTCGTATTCGGCGAGGTCCTGGAACGCGACGGCCGCCCGTACGAGGCCGACCTCCGGTCGAGGCTCAAGTCCTACACCGACACCCTCTTCGCGAAGAAGGGGATCGAGGCGCACGCCGCCAATGAGATCGAAGGATTCCTCTTCCAGGGGCGCAACGCCGAACGCCGCTACCACGAGACCGGGAAATTCGACTTCATCTCCACGGGCGGGTACTACCACTCCCTCCCCGGCGATCCCCTCCGGCGCTACATCGACACCGCCGCCGAGGTCCAGCGCTCTCTCGGCTTCGCCAATGAGAAGGATCACCCCGAGGTCGCCCCCTCGCAGTTCGAGATGAACTACTCCTACACGCAGGCGCTGATCGCCGCCGACCAGGTCCAGCTCTACAAGCTCGTCTGCCGTCAGGTCGCCGACCGGATGGACATGACGGCGTCCTTCCTCCCCAAGCCCGTCACGGGGGTCAACGGCAACGGCATGCACACCAACCTCTCCGTGGCGAAGAACGGGAAGAACCTGTTCTTCGACGCGAAGGGACAGGACGGGCTGTCCACGCTCGGCTGGAACTTCATCGACCGGATCCTGCACAGCGCCAACGACATCTGCCTGGTCCTGAACTGCAGCGTGAACAGCTACCGCCGGCTCGACCCGCACTACGAGGCTCCGAACCAGATCAAGGCCTCCGCGATCGACCGCGGGTCGATGGTCCGGATCCCGCTCGGAAACGAGAAGACCGCCCGCACCGAGATCCGGTCGATCGCCCCGGACGCGAATCCCTACATGGCGATCTACACCCTGCTCCGGACCGGCCTCGAGGGACCCGAGCCCCCGGCGTCGGATGCGGACAAGCGCGCACGCACCCGTTTCCTTCCCGACAACATCCACGACGCAATCCGGCTGTTCAAGACGAGCGAGTTCGCGCTGAAACTTCTCGGCGAGACGGTGCACGGCAAGTTCGCGGAGCTCAAGCTGGCGTCGGCGGAGCGGTGCCCGAAGGCGCTGGGGAGCCGCGTCAAGACGGCGGAGGTGCAGTTTCACCACGAGGTGACGAACCAGTTCCTGTGGAACCTGTTCTAAGCCGGGCCGGTCACTCGTCTTCTCAACTTCCCCCCCCTCTGTTCGGCCCGGCTTACCCTGAGCGAGCCCGGCGGGCGAGTCGAAGGGTCAGCCGGGCCGGTCAGTCGTCTTCTCAGCCTCTCCCCCTCTGTTCGGCCCGGCTTACCCTGAGCGAGCCCGGCGGGCGAGTCGAAGGGTCAGCCGGGCCGGTCACCCCTACTTCCGGAACGCCGCCCCCCACCCGGGCTCCCATCCGAGCGCCCGGCGCCGGGGAATCCGCGCCTCCGACGCCTCCGACCAGCTCTTCCCCGCCGCGAGATCCTGCACGAGCCCGCGGAACGCTTCCCGCAACTCCCTGTCCGACCCTTCGAGCGCGTGGTGCGCGAGCGACCAGGCCTGCGCGTAGGCGAGCGCCGGGTCGAGCTTCCCCCACGCGGCATCGTCGAGCCGGACGAAATCCGGAAGCGGAATCGCGGTTCCCCCGGCGAGGTGCTCGCGGAGGCGCTCCCTCCGCGTGACCCTGGAGCCGTCCGCGCCGTCGCCGCCCCACACGAGTCCTCCTCCTGCAGCCGGGCGCGCCTTGCCGCAGTACTCCGCAAGCCCCTCGTTCAGCCAGAGCGGCCGCTCGCGCGAGAGCAGGTCGAAGATCTGGTGCCACGCCTCGTGGAGGAGCGTGTCGGTCGCGTCCGGGTCGAGGTCGTCCTTCCCCTCCGTCGTCATGAGGAGCGCCCGCACGTTCGGGTCGTAGAACCCGTGCTGGTTGGCGCGCGGAGCCCCGCCGCTCCAGTCCCGCGCGAAGGTCGCCCATGTCTCCGCGTCGCGGACGATGAAGACCGTGGCGACATGCCCGGCCGGCCACCGCTCCGCGGGGATACCGAGCCGCTCGAGGATCTCCTTCGAGAAGTCCTCGAGGAGCGAGGCGATCGCGCGCTGCCGTTTCCCCCCCGCGTCGTCGAGGTCCGCCACGACACGCCAGCGCCCCCCCGGCGACCGCGCCTCGCGCCCCGCCCCGCCCGTAAACGGCCCGCGCAGCGCCAGCCGGAGCCTCCTCGCCAGGTCCGCGTCCTGCGGGTCCTCCCCACCCTTCAGCAGCCGTCCCGCCTCCGCCGCGTCCCCTTCCCAGAACCGGTGGCAGGCCGCCGGCACGCGGAACCAGGAGTCCTCCTGGATCCGCATCGACTCCCGGTACGCCGCGCGCGCGGCCGGAAGATCCCGCAGGTCGTCCGAGGCCATCGCGAGATATCCCCACCACGCCCAGAGTTCCTTCCCGGGAATCGTGCCGCGCGCCCCCTCCAGCACCTCCCGTGCCTCCCGTGGGCGCCCCTCCCGAATCAGCTCCGCGGCACGATTGATCGCCTTCACGCCGGCGGGGCGCCCTTCCTGGGCGGCAGTCACGGAACAGAGCAGCAGGGTGAGCAGCAGAGTGCGGGGCATCTGTCCGAAAGTGTGGGAGAAGGCGGGGGCGGGATCAAGCGGGATCCTGGGGGCCCGGGTGATTCCCTGGAACTCTTGCCTTCCTGGGCCGGCTGGCTATTTTCCACGTCATGCCGGAGCGAATGCCGATCCTCATCCTCAAACATGCCCTCAAACAGGCACTCAAGAGAGGGATAACTGAAGCTCAGATTCGTCAGACGGCCGCAAACCCGGATGAGACCCAAGCATCCTATCCCTGCGCCAAGACGGGAGCGAAGCGAGACCGCTTCTTCAGGCGATTCGGGAAGGTGCGCATCTGCGTCGTGATAGAGTACGGCGACCCGGCCAACCTCGTCGTCACTACGTTCAAGAAGGAAGCATGAAAAGAGACCTGGTGCGCATCGAAGGGATCAAGACCGTGGGCATCGAGATTGAAGAAGGTGCCCGCGGCGTGATCGCCGTGTACTTCCGCGTCTCCAATGAGGCTGTGGCCGAAACCCTCGAGGTTGTTGACGACGTCTTCGTCGACGTCGACAGGAAGGGAGCGCTTGTGGGCATCGAGATGATCAACCCGAAGCACGTTCAGATCTCAAAGATCATCAAGAGGGTGTCGAGGGACTATGGCCGGAGCGCGCTGAACGACATCTCGACGAAACGCCTGAAGCGGATTGAAGAGCTGGTCGGCGCGGGATAGCGGGCGAGCGCGAAGATCGGTTCGGCTCCGCGGCTGACGAGGAACCGGGTTCCCGATCAACCGACCGTTTTCTTGATTCTGGAGCGACAGCCTGTCCGTCCCCAGGGAAGGCCTGTGGGTCACAATTTCAGTTGACGTGCGCGCCGGTTCACATACCATTCGGTACGTCAATCATGCCGAGAACCGCCACCGTCAATCCCGCCACCCGCCGACGCCTCCTCGACGCCGCGCGCCGCCTCATGCTCGAACGGGGTTACAGCGGGACCAGCGTGGACGACATCTGCCGCGCCGCACGGGTCACCAAGGGGGCCTTCTTCCACTGGTTCCCGACCAAGGAGGAACTCGCCGGCGCCGCGGTCCGGAGTTTCTGCGAGGAGATGGGGACGATGTTCGACGCCGCCCTGGCGGGGGTCACCGACCCGGTCCGGCGGATCGAGCGTCGGATCGATGCGATGATCCAGTTCGCGCGGAATCCGGATGTCCAGCAGGGGTGCCTGCTCGGGGCGCTGGCGCAGGAGATGTGCGACTGCAATCCCCGGTTCCAGTCCCTCTGCTGCGACGGGTTCGGGGCATGGATCGACACCGTCGAGCAGGAACTGGCGGCGGCGAAGGCGGCGGTGGCCCCGCGGGCGCCGTTCCGGCCGCGGGCGCTGGCGGAGCATCTGATTGCCGTGCTGGAAGGGTCGCTGATTCTCGCGAAGGCAAAGCAGGACCCGGAGGTCGTGGTGGAGAGTCTGAAGCATTTCAGGGCGTACCTGAAGACGCTGCTGAAGGCCTGATTTATTGTCGAGCCAGAACATACCGACCGGTCGGTTTGTTCACAGGAAAAGGAGGTTTCCCGGCCCCGCTCATCCCGGACAGACCCTGACCCGAAAGACCCGTCGGTTTTCCCACAACAACCCTTATCCAGGAGACCTCCCATGTCTGACTGCAACAAGGACGGCTGCTCGACCCAGAACGCGTCCTCCTCCCAGGACTGCTGCGATTCCGGCAAGTGCGCCTGTGGCACCAACTGCGGCGGCGACCCGATGGCCTGCGCCCAGCAGCTCTGGTGCTCGTCGTTCAGCGAAGCGCTCCGGCAGGTGCACGTGGAGGCGCTCAAGGTCCGGATCCAGAAAGCCTGGGGCCCGATGATCGACCAGGGCGCGGACCTCGTCGTCGAGGCGATGGGCACGATGTGGCAGTCGAAGATGGCGGAAGCGAAGTCGAAGAACGACCTGAAGGCGAAGATGGCGGCGCTGATGTTCGGGAAGAAGTAGCGGTTCCGGAGGGGGCGTCCGACTTCGGGCGCCCCCTCCGCCCGTCGGATTGCGCCCGGCGCGGAGGGCGCATAGGATGGCCCGACCATGACCACCCCCCCGCGCGTCCCCGTCATGATCTACGGCACCGCCTGGAAAGAGCAGGAAACCGAGCGGCTCGTCGGCCTCGCCCTCGCCGCCGGATTCCGCGCGATCGACACCGCCAACCAGCGGCGCCACTACTTCGAGGCCGGCGTCGGCGCCGCACTCGCCCGGGCCTACCGCGACGGCGTCGTGAAACGCGAGGATCTCTTCCTCCAGACCAAGTTCACCGACCTCGGCGGCCAGGACCAGCGGCTTCCGTACGATCCGGACGCGGACCCCGCGACGCAGGTGCGGCAGTCGTTCGCGAGCTCGCTCGAGCACCTCGGCACCACGACCCTCGACTCGTACGTCCTCCACGGCCCGACCCAGCGGTACGGGATCGGCGAGAAGGACCGGGCGATCTGGCGGGCGATGGAGGAGCTCGCGCAGGCGGGAAAGACCCGCGTCCTCGGAGTCAGCAACGTCGACCGGCTCCAGCTCGAGGCGTTCTGCCAGGGCGCCGCCGTGCCGCCGTCGTTCGTGCAGAACCGCTGCTTCGCCCGCGCGGGGTGGGACCGCGACGTCCGCGCCTTCTGCCGCGAACGCGGAATCGTCTACCAGGGGTTTTCCCTCCTCACCGCCAACCCGCACGTCGTCGGCCACCCCGAGGTCGCCCGGCTCGCCGCCGCCCGCAAGCTCACCCCCGCCCAGCTGACGTTCGCCTGGACCGTCGGGCTCGGCATCCTCCCGCTCACGGGGACCACGGATCCGACCCACATGAGCCAGGACCTCGCCGCGATCGCCCTCCCGCTCCGACCCGAGGAGACTGCGGTCTTCGAAGCGCTGTCCGGGCGCTGATGGCGGGGCGGCCGGCCACCGGCTGGAAGTTCGCCGCACCGGCGATTCTTGCCGTTGCCGGGGTGCTCGCCTGGATTTCGCTGGACCCGCAGTTCGAGGGGTCACGGCTCGCCGCGACGGTCCGGCGGATGTTCGCCGAACCGCTCCGGGCGCGCGTGACCGATCACCTGTTCGCAAAATCATTTCTGGCGGTGATGTCGCTGACCCTCGCGCTGGAGTGGCTCATTCCCGCGCGACCGCGTCAGCGGTGGTGGAGCGTCGGCGCGGTCCAGGATCTGGGCTGGTTCTTCTACGAGGGGGTGCTCCACGCCTCGATCGTCCTCACCTGGGTGGCCCTGCTCGCCCACGGCCGCGACCGCTGGCTGCCGGACCTGCCCCTCCCCCCGTTCGCGGGGCTCCCCACCGGCTGGAAAATCGCCCTCGGCCTCCTGGCCACGGACCTGTGCATGTGGATCCAGCACTGGCTCCATCACAGGATCCCGTGGCTCTGGAAACTGCACGCCGTCCATCACGCCCAGACGGAGCTCAATTTCTTCACCGATTTCCGGTACCACGTCCTCGAGTACGTGGTCCGCCATACGCTGCTCGCGGTCCCGTTGATCCTCCTCCGCGTCGAAATCCCCCACATCCTGGCGCTCTCCGTCTTCCTGCGCTGGTACACCCGCTTCTACCACGCCAACATCCGCACCGACCTCGGCGCCCTCCGGTACCTCCTCGTGACGCCGCAGTCGCACCGCATTCACCACTCGATCGAGGAGCGGCACCATGACCGGAACCTGGGGTCGATCTTCAGCATCTGGGATTTCCTCTTCCGCACCCAGTACCGCGGGTGGTCCGAATACCCGGAATCCGGGATCCGCGACGCCGACTTTCCGCTCGAGACCAGCCGCAGCCCGCTCGAGGTGCTGGTGACCCCGGTCCGGCAGATGGCCTACCCGCTGGCCTGCATCGGACGCGCGATCCTGGCCGGACTGCGCCGATCCCGCCCCGGCCAGTCGCTTCCCTGACGTAGAATCCACCCACCATGACGCCCCCGCTTCCCTTCACCGGCCCCTGGCTCCTCGCTCCCATGGAAGGGGTCACCGAGGCCTGCTTCCGCGACGCCGTCCTCAGCCGGCATGCGCCGGAGGGGCTCGGGGGGGCGTTCACGGAATTTGTGCGCGTCCGGGAGAGGGCGATCCCCGTCGAGTCGCTGGCCGAGCGCCTCGGCCCGCGGCGGTTTCCCCAGCCCGTCGGCCTGCAGCTCATGGGCAGCGACCCCGGCCCCCTCGCAGCCTCGGTGGACGCCGCGATCCGCGCCGGCGCCCCCCTGGTCGACCTGAATTTCGGGTGCCCGTCCCCGAAGCATTTCGGCGCCTGCGCCGGGTCGGCGCTTCTGGCCTGGCCCGAACGCGTCGAGGCCCTGGTGCGCGCGTGCGTCACGGCCGCGGACGGACGCGTTCCGGTGACGGCGAAGATCCGGAGCGGCGTCGAGGACGACCGGCGGCTGGAGGAGCTGGCGCGCGCCGCGGAGGCGGGGGGCGCGTCGATGCTGACGGTCCACTGCCGCACGCGCGACGAAGGTTACCGGGACTGCGCGGACTGGGGTCGCATCGCACGTGCTGTCGCCGCCGTCCGCATCCCCGTCTGCGGCAACGGGAGCATCCGCCGGCACGGGGACCTCGCACGGATGCGCAGCGAAACCGGGTGCGCCTGGGCGATGGTCGGCCGCGCGGCCCTCTCCAATCCGTGGATCTTCAGCGACGTCGCCGCCGGCCCCGCGGACGGCGCGCGGTTTCTCCTCGACTACGCCGCGCTGATGCAGGAGCGAAGCGGATTCGGCGCGGTGCGGACGCTGTTCCGGCTGCGCCAGCTTCTCGGCTGCATGGCGTCGGGGGGGGTGCTCGCCCGGGCCGGGGAACCTCCGGCCGAGGCCGACCGGCGGCGGAAACTTCAGGCGGAAGACCTGGCGCCGGTCCTCGCGTGGCTCGAAGAGCGGGCCTGCGCCCCGGTCGCGGCCGCGCAGCCGGTCTGATTCCCCTCGTCTGCTTTTCGGATCCGCGCCCGCGGGTTACCCTGCGCCGATGATCAACGCGAAACCCGACCTGGACCTCCCCGGCGCGGCCACGGCCGTCCGGACTCCCTCCCCCGCCCCCCGCCCCGCCGTCGCCTCTGCCGCCGCGGCTCTCCGGAAACGCTTCGGCCAGAAAAACTCGAAGGACATCGAGCGCGGGGTCGCGTTCTGCGCGCGCGTCTGGAACTGGGTCAAGTCCGACGATGTGGCGTTCGTGGCGTTCTGCGAACAGCACTACCACCCGCCGGGGAAGGCCCGGGCCGGTCTCCTCCGCCGCCTGGACGAGATCGTCCACCTGGTCGGCGGCTCGCTGCACGTGATCGCGAAGACGACGCGGGCGGGGATGGACATCGCGGACGGCGACCTGACGCCCACGGAGGAGCTGTTCGGCGCCTTTTCGCCCGGGACGCACCTGGACGAGGATCTCCGGACGTTCAATATCGCGGCGCTGGCGCAGCTCAACTTCGGGACCGACGACCTGGCGCCGCCGAAGACGCGGGCGGGATGGGCGGAGCGCCGGCTGTCCCGCGTCGGCCGGACGGTCGTCCCGGCGGACCTCCTCGCCGAAGCCTCCATCCGGATGGCGGAGGTCGACCGGTTCGTCTCCGGGTTCAACATCCACCTCGACCGGATCGACTACGGCGACCCCTCCGTCCGCTTTCCCAAGGACACGGTGCGGATCTCGCACTGGGGGCTGCGCGACCTCATGACCAGCCTGAACGGGCAGGAGAACGCGCTTCCCCGCCAGCGGGCGATCCGCGACCTGATGCGGGCGGTGGTGGACGGGGATCTTCCGCGGGAAGTGATCGGGAACCCGAAGGCGCGCTGGCGCCGCCGCGACGGGGTGATCGAGGAGAACGGCGCCGAAAAGGCGGGCACGCCGTCCGGGGCGCTCCGCTGGGAGCAGTTCCAGAAGGCGTACGACGTGCAGCGGCGGATCGACCCCCACACGCTCTTCGGCAACATCATCGACAACAAGTTCAAGCTGGATCGTGAGATCCCGGAGGAGAAGGTCGTCCGGATCCTGACCGACATTCTCTCGGCCCCGGTCGCGGCGCGCGTCGCGCAGTTCGTCGGGCAGCGGCTGGGCCGGCCCCTGGAGCCTCACGACATCTATTTCAAGAGTTTCCAGGCGGGGGCGAAGAAGCCGCCGCTCGGGTACGACATCCGGAAGCGGTACCCGACGGCGGAGTCGCTGACGCGGGCGATCCCCGGGATCCTGGTGCGGCTGGGGTTCGCGAAGGCGCGGGCGGCGTGGATCGGCGAGCGGATCCAGGTCGACAATGCCCGGTCGGCGGGGCACGCGTGGGGGCCGGGGACGGTCCACGACAAGGCGCGGCTGCGCGTCCGCGTCGACCGGGGGGGCGTGAACGAGGAGGAGTTCGGGACGTTCATGCACGAACTCGGGCACTGCACGGAGCAGGTGCTGACGTCGTACGGGATGGACTACAAAGCGCTCTGGGGGGTGCCGAACACGGCGTTCACGGAGGGGTTCGCGTTCACGTTCCAGGACAAGGCGGACTTCATCCTGGGGCGGAAGACGACGATCGACCCGGACGTCATGGTGCTGCAGCGGTTCTGGGAGGTCTTCGAGATCACGGGCCCGGCGCTGACCGAGATCCGGTTCTTCCACTGGCTCTACGCGAATCCCCGGGCGACGGCGGCGGAGATGCAGGCCGCGATCCGGCGGATCGGCGACGGCGTCTGGAACGAGTTCTACGCGCGGATCTTCGGCGCGGAGGGGCACGGCCTGATGTCGGTCTACTCGCACATCCTCTGGTGCTCGTTCTACCTCGCGGATTACAGCATGGGGTACGTGATCGCGTACCAGGTCCGGAAGTTCCTCGCGACGCGGAAGTTCGCGCCGGAGATGGAGCGGCTCTGCGCCCTGGGGTGCATCTACCCCGAGTCCTGGATGAAGGCCGCCGTCGGCGAGTCGATCAGCGCCGCCCCGCTTCTCCGGGACGTGGAGACGGCGTGCCGGAGGGTGAAGGGAATCTGACCTGCGGCCGGGACGGCCTGGCTCCGCCGCCCCGGTTCCGCTTTAGGACCGGCCGGCCGCTCAGGCGAAGATCCCGCGGTGCCGGAGAGGCACGCCCGGGAAGACGCGGCTGATCTGCAGCTGCCCCTGGCGCTTTTCCAGGATCTCCGCCAGCACGTCCCGGTAGTCGATCGTCACCCTGAGATCCCCCGGCTCCTCCAGCTGCCCGGGCTCCATTCCCGGCCACTCCGTGATGACCCTCCCGCCGCGGACCGCTCCCCCCGCCACGAACATCACGCCGGCGCGCCCGTGGTCGGTCCCGAACGCCGTGTTCTCGTAGGCCCGGCGGCCGAATTCGCTCATCACCGCCACGGTGACACGCTTGAACGTCTCCCCGAGGTCCCTGCGGAACGCGGCCAGCCCCTCGGCGAGGTCGCGCTGGAGCGAATCGATCAGGACGGCCTGGCCGAAGTGCGTATCCCAGCCGTTGAGATCGACGCAGGCGGCTTCCAGGCCCACGCCGGCCTTGATCAGGCGGGCGACGGAGATGAGGGAGCGGCCGAACTCGCTGTCGGGATAGGCCGCCCCGCCGCCCGGGGTGTAGGTCTCCTGGCGGAGGCGGTCGAGCGTTCCCAGCACGCGGAGCGACTGTCCGCCGGCGTTCGCCAGGTCCGTCTCGGCCGCGCCGTACAGCCGCTCCAGCGCCTTTGCCAGCGCTTCCGGAGAGGCCGAATTCCTCGCCAGATGAAACTCGTCGAACGACTCCAGGGCGAGCGCGACCGGCGCGCCCCGCAGCGTCTCCGGCAGCCGCGGCCCCATGCCGACCGCCATGAGCGGCGAGCGTCCCTCGGTTCCCGTCGTCTGGAAATGCCGGGCCAGCCACCCGCCGGAGACGCCGGTCTCGAGCGCCGTCGCCCGCTCCATCAGGTCCTGCGCCTCGAAGTGCGAGCGGGTCTGGTCGTCGCTTCCGACCGCGTGAACGATCGCGAGCGCTTTCTCGTCCCAGAGGTCCTTCAGGGCGGAGAGCGCGGGGTTCAGCCCGAACCTCCCGTCGAGGTTCATCGCCTTCGTCCCCGAGGGCTGGTCGGGGCGCGCCACGCCGAGCGAGGGACGGAGCTTGTAGTACGCCTTCTCCTCGAACGGGACGACCAGGTTCAGGCCATCCGCCCCGCCGCGCAGGAAGACGCAGACGAGCGTGTCCCGGGCGGGCAGGGCCGCCTCGGCGTCGAAGACCATGCGTAGCAGGTTGCGGCGGGTCATCATCATCGGAGGATCTCCCGGTTCCGGATCAGCACTTCTGGAACGCCGGCGACGCGAGCACGAGGCCCAGGGCCTGCGCGCGGCGGTGCCATGGATCGGACGCGGACGCGGCGAATTCCCGCACGGTCTCCTTCTCCATCGGCAGCCCCTCGCGCCCGAGGGCGTGCCGGAGGAACCACTCCGGCTCACTTCCGGCCGGGGCGCCCATCGCCTTCGCGAGGCCGGCCGTGTCGACCGTCGTGCCGCCGATCGCGTTCGAGGTCAGCGCCAGGGCGAAGTTCCAGCGCCACATCAGCGTCCCGAGCCAGGGGCCCTGCTCGTCCGGGTAACCGTCCGGCGTCGGGTGCTGGAACGGCGCCTGCCCCATCGACTGCAGGTACTTGAGCAGCGCCGGGCGCGCCTCGGTCTCTGCGCCGGCGGCCCGCAGGGCGCTCACGACGAACCGGAACGGGCGCTTGAACTTGCGCCCTTTCGCCGCCCGGAATTCCCCCGTGCTCAGCGTCGCCCGCAGGGTGGCCCGGATGTCGCCGCCCGAATCGGTGAACGCCTTCGCGACCTTCGCGACCGCCGATGGCGGCGGCGTGTCCTCGATGAACCTCCGGCAGAGCTTCTCCGCGATGTAGAGCGCCGTGCTCGGATGCGCACAGACGATGTCCAGCACCCGCTCGAGATCCTGCTCCTTCAGCCCGGCCGGGATCGTCCGGCCCAGCACGGTCTTCTCCCCGTCGTCGTGCGAGCCCGCGTGGAACTCGACCCGCGCCTTCCGCAGCTGGTTCTCCTTCCGGCAGGTCCACCCCGTCAGGCAGCGCGCCACCTCCATCACGTCCCTCTGCGTGTACCCGCCGTGCACCCCCATCGTGTGCAGCTCCAGCAGTTCGCGCGCATAGTTCTCGTTCGGCATCTCGTCCGGCTTGCGCTTCCGGTTCTCCCGCCCGTCCAGGTAGACCAGCATCGCCGGCGACAGCGCCGAGGTCCGGACCAGGTCCCGGAATTTTCCGAACGCGTGCGCCCGGATCGTGTCCCGCTGGTCGGGCGCCAGCAGCCAGGCGCAGTCCGCCTTGCCGATGTGGATATTGAAGTGGTCGCTCCAGAACTCGACCATCACCTCGTAGAGCTGCCGCTTCGAGTAGACCGCCTGCAGCACCGTGTACCGCGTCAACTCCTCCTCCACGACCTTCTTCTTGAACTCGTACATGTCCCCCGGCTTCATGTGGAGGGACTCGAAGATCCGCGTGCGCATCGTGCAGGCGATGTCGTTGATCCCCGCGGGGTTGAGCTGCTCCTCGATCCACCCCTCGGTCCCGAGCTTCGCGACCCGCTCCAGGTCCCCCGGCCACGGCCCGAACGCCGCCCGGTTCAGCAGATGGACCCGGTCGTCGGTCTCCGCCCCCGCGGCCACGGAGAAGGCGTCCGGCACCCCCCCGTCCCCGAGCCAGTCCCCGAGCTTCGCCCGGATCTTGCCGCACCCGGACGTGGCGAGTGCGGCGCCCGCGGCGCCAACCTTGAGGAAGTCGCGGCGCTTCACCGGTGGATGACCTCTTCCGGCCCCGCCACCACAAACCCCTGCTGCGGCGCCGCGAACGCCGTGGGAACCGCCGCGACCGGCGCCGG
>JABWAY010000250.1 GCA_013360825.1 Candidatus Brocadiia bacterium
CGCCACCTCCGCCGCGATGGCCAGGGCCGCGGGGCCGGAAAGCCGCACGATGCCACGGAGCGCGCGCCCGGGCGGTGAGGACAGCGCCGCGATCGTATCGCCGCCCACCCGCCTCAGCCGCCTACTTCAGGTACCGGCGCTTGATGTACTGCTGCTCCGCGATCCCCCAGGCCGTCGAGATCAGCCAGTACAGCACCAGCCCGCTCGGACTCGAGTACATCATGAACCCGATGACCAGCGGCATGAACATGAAGATCTTCTGCTGCGCCGCCATCTGCGGATCGGGGGACCGCGGCGCCAGGTACGCCTGGATGAACCAGGTGATCGTCATGATCAGCGGCAGCAGGTGAAACCCGTTCTGCCCGAATACGGTGAACGGCAGGTGGAAGAGCGTCTCGGGCTGCGACAGGTCCGTGATCCAGAACAGGAACGGCTGCTGCCTCAGATGAATGTCGTACATCAGCGCGTTGTACAGCCCGAGGAAGATCGGAAGCTGCAGGAACATCGGCAGGCATCCGCCCAGCGGCGTCACCCCCTCCTCCCGCATCAGCCCCATCACCGCCTCGTTCTGCTTCGCCGGCTCGCCCTTGAACCGCTCCTGCAGCTCCTTGATCCGCGGCTGCAGTTTCGACATCCGGAACATCGACACCTGCGCCTTCTTCGAGATCGGGTAGATGCAGAGGCGCACGATGAGCACCATCACGATGATCGAGACACCCCAGTTCCGGAAAACGGCGTAAAGCGCCGCCATGATCCACAGGAGGATCCGGCTGATGAACCCGAACCAGCCGAAGTCGAGCAGGTCGCCGATCCGCCACTCGCTGAACCGCCCCTCCGCCAGCGCGTCTCCATCCTTCGGGCCCGCGTACAGGATCCACTCCGTCGAGGTCTTCTCCCCCGCCTGCCAGGTCCTCTCGGCCAGGCTCGCGGACGTCCCGAGCGTGTTGGTCGTCCAGTCGATGTACTCCGCCGCCCGCTTGTCGCCCGGCGGAATCCCGCGCATCTCCAGCTTCCGCAGGAGAGCGGGGGTGAAGTTGACCGGATAGATCGAGTAGCGCGCCGCCGCGGCCGGATCCTGCGGCGCCAGCACCGCCGCGTAAAACTTGTTCGTCGCGCCCACCCACGGAATCCCGCGCGATTCCCCCGTCCACGGCTTCTCCGAGATCTCCTTCAGGTCCAGGTCGTCCAGCTCGACCGCGTACGCCTTCCCCTCCTTCGACAGCCCGTGCGCCCCGGCCGGGTAGACGCCGCCGCTCGCCTCCTGCTCGATCCCCGCCACGCCGATCAGCTCCCACCAGCGCGCCAGCGGCGCCTTCGAGAGATTCTCGACCTCCAGCGTCATCCGCACCGCGTAGGCCTCCGGCCCGAGGCGGTAGGTCTTCACCAGCCGGAGCCCGTCGGGAGTCGTGTACCGGAACGCGGCCTCCGTCGGCGGCGTCGGGAGAACCTCCCAGTGCTCCGTCTCGATCCGGGTCGCACCCGACATGTCCCGAAGCGCGAGCGAGCGGAATCCGGGGACCCACTCGTCGAGCAGGATCAGCGGCGCCCGGTGATCAAAAGGATCCTTGTGCGCCACCAGGACCAGCCGCTGGATCGACGCCCCCGCGGTCGTGAGCGTGAGCGCGATCGTCCCGGTTTCGAGTGTGACCGTCGCGGGCGCGACCTGCGGATGGACGAACCCCCCTTCCACGACGGGCGGGTCGGGAGGCTTCTCCGGCCCCGGGTCGGGGGGCTTCTCCGGGCCCGGATCGGGCGGCGGCTTCGCCCCCTCGTCCGGGTCCTTCGCCCGCATCTCCCCCGCCCCGGGAACGGTCGGCGGCGCAGGAGCCTTCTCCCCCGCCTTTGGGGAAAACCAGAGGAAGTAGGCGCCCCA
This sequence comes from Candidatus Brocadiia bacterium, assembly GCA_013360825.1. Classification (GTDB taxonomy): domain Bacteria; phylum Planctomycetota; class MHYJ01; order WSZJ01; family WSZJ01; genus WSZJ01. The sequence continues at coordinate 1,874 of JABWAY010000250.1, forward strand.
GATCGCGAAGCAGACGGCGATGGCGATGAGCGGCCGCGCCTTCTCCACTGATTACCGCGCCCGCGTTCCGGCGCGCTGCCAGACGAATTTCTCGCCGCACTTCGGGCAGGTCAGCGAATCCGCGTCCGGCTCCCACTTCCGGTTCTCGCCGCACTTCGGACACGGCCGGGCCGCATCCTCGACGAGCATGTTGGGGATGTCGTCCTGCACGGCGTAACGGCAGCCGCAGGGAGCGTGGGTGCAGACGAGGACCTCTCCGTCGATGCGGAGGTCGCTCTTGCAGAGAGGGCAGGCGAGGATTTCGAGGAAGTCTTTGCTGATCACGGGGCGGAATGTTAGGGGGACGGGAGAAGGTTGTCAATCGGGGGTGTGGAGAAGTCGACGGATGCGGAGGATGCTCCGGGAGGACGCGACCGACCGCGGCGCCCCCTCCCGGACTTGGTAAAGGATTCACTTGATCATTGACGGACCGCGGGTCCGCGGCCAGAATTGCTTTTCGGACGCCGGGGAACTCGCCAAAAGGTTGACGGTCCGCGGGCGCCGGATAATCTGGGAATCGAACCGCACGACAAGGGCCCTGAACTCTGGAGACAAGCCATGGCCAACAAGGACGACAAGCATCCGCCGAACGTTTCCGGCAAGTACTACACGGACACGCAGTGCATCGACTGCGACCTCTGCCGCCAGACCGCCCCGGCGAATTATTCCCGGAGCGACGAGGGTGGATTCTCGTTCGTCTCCAAGCAGCCGGAGACCCCCGAGGAAGAGGAACTGTGCAAGCAGGCGATGGAGGAATGCCCGGTCGACGCGATCGGCGACGACGGCGAGTAGCCAGACCTGATCCCGATCCAGGCCTCTCCGGGAGCTCCCGGAGGGGCCTTTTTTCTTGGATCTGTCACCAGGCGGGAACGGGGTTTCCTCCCGGTGCTCCCACACCGTCCCGGAATGCCGGTCGGGGGCCCTGTGCGCCCGCTCCCGGAACTTTCCGCGGACGGCACCGATCTTGCTCCTGACTCCCCCGCCCGTGGTCTCCGGCGGAACGAAGCGGGAGATTCCCCAATCCCGCCCGCGGCCCCCCGCGTAATCCATGGGCGCGCCGACGGTTTTGCTTTCGGGGCGTCGGTCGTCTGGTATCGTTTCGACAGCTACGAGGAGAAACCGCCATGCGCCGCCTGACCGCGTTCACCGCCTTCGCCGTCGTCCTGGCCTTCGCCTCCTTCGCCACCAGCGAGGGTGACGACTCGGTCATCGACCCCGTGTGCCAGATGAACATCCGCAAGTCCACCGCCCCGTTCAAGGACACGTTCCAGGGAGAGCAGTTCTGGTTCTGCAACCAGAACTGCCACAAGACGTTCCTCGAAAACCCGACGAAGTACTCCAGCTCGGTGCAGAACCTGCGGAACAAGACCTACCGCGTGAGCGGCACCGTCGCCACCGGCAAGATCTACGCGAACATGGACGTCCCGCTCTACTACAAGGTCGAACGGCAGGGAAAGCAGGAGGTGACCTACAAACCCAGGGCCGTCGAACTCGTGTCCGCGGAGATGATCGCCGATCTCGGCGGCGGAAAGACCCAGACGACCAATCCGAAAATCAGCTTCCGCCCCATGAAAGAAGAGGGGGTCTTCGGCGGGACCATCCGCCTGATCGCCATGGGCCGGCTCAACCTGCGCCTGAAGATCACTTTCGACGACGGCAACTTCGACGAAGCCGTCTTTGCCTACCCGGTCCTCTCCGGCGAAGAAGGCGACACCGGGACGGAATACGACGGGAAGCGCATGGACATGATCATCCAGCACGAAACGATGCGGAAAACCGGCAAGTACTGGGTCCGCACCGCACAAGCCCTCGAGAAAGGCAAGCCCGGGCTCGAGGACGCCCGCAAGAACTTCCGCCTCGTCAAGTCGTACCAGAAGTACTACGAGCAGATGGTCCCTCATGTCTTCGAGGACGACCTCGATGATTTCAAACGCCTGAATGCAGAGTACGCGAAGGCGCTTCAGGACATGGAGGCGATCCTCGCCGGCGACGACGCCGGGAAGGCGATGGAGTCCTGGAACTCCGTCGAGGCGCTTCACTGCACCAAGTGCCACATGAAGTACCGCTGGGCCACGTTCAGCAACCCGGAGTCGTATCCGATCCGCAACGGCAAGTAGTCCCGCAGACCAGGGAGAGCCATGAACGCCAAGCTTGGAATCATCGGAGGGGCCGTCGCCGTCATCGCCGTCGTGGTGGCTGTCGTGATCTTCTCCAGGAAGGGCGACGACAACGGCAGGCAGAAGGACGCCTCCGTGCTGGTCGAACTGCGGGGTGGACAGGACGACCCGTCGTCGATCGTGAGCGCGACGCGGGGGCTCGAGATGTATGAGTCGAACTGCGTGGCCTGCCACGGGTGGCAGGGCGAGGGGAACGGCCCGGCGGACCCGTACCTCTGGCGGCGGCCGCGCAACCTGAAGGACGCCGGCTACATGAACGTGCGGACGGACGAGCAGCTCCGGCTGGTGATCAACAACGGGGGGCGCGAGGAACCGCTGCAGCTGTCGCGGATCATGCCCTCCTGGAGCGTGACGTTCAACGCGTTCCAGCAGCAGGACATCATTGCGTGGGTGAAGCGGCTTCACCCGCGGATCGAGGATCTGATGCCGGGCGGGGACTTTGCGCGGTTCGAGGCGGTTCTGACGCCGGAGCGCGCGGCGCAGGTGAAGGCGAAGGCGGGGAGCGACCTTCTGCCGGGCGAGGAGTTGTCGGTGTTCTACGCGGTCTACAGCGACCGCAAGGACCGTCCGCGCCGTCCCGACGAGGCCGCGCCCGCCCCGGGCGCGCCCGGGCTCGCGGGATACGTCGCGTTCGGGCGCGTGGAGATCGCCGCGGGGAGGACGGTCGGCGTCAGCATCGCGATCGATCCGGGCCGGAAGATCCACAAGGCGGCGGTGTTCGAGAAGGTGACGCTTCTGTCGGGCGACAAGCGCGACGAGACATCGGTCGACGCCTACGTGAAGGCGTTCGAAGGAGCGGGAGAGTCGATCACGGCGGTCAGTCCGCCGGTGCCGGGGGGACGCGAGGCGCTGTTCACGGCGCTGGGAGGGGCGGTGAAGCGGCTGTACTGGAGGCTGATCCTGGGGCTGGAGCAGGACCGCGAGGACTGGGCGGACATCGCCGCCGGGAAGAACCCGCTGAAGGACCACCTGGGGTACGCCGTGTACACGAAGCTGAGCTGCGCGCCGTGCCACGGGCCGACCGGTCGCGCGAAAGGACCGGGAGTCGGCGCGAAGGAGCCGCTTCCCGCGAATCTGGCGGATCCGGGCCGGATGGGGGATCTGACGGACGAGTACCTGCTGAACCTGCTGGAGCACGGCGGGGTGAAGATGAACATCTCTTCGACGATGCCGGAGTACGGCAACCAGATGACGCCGGAGGAGCGGAAGGCGGTGGTGGATTACATCCGCGCGCTGTCGAGGACGAAGTAGGGGGCGGGACGGTTCGGGACGGGGTCAGCGCAGGGGCAGGACGACGAGGACGCCGTGCCCGGTCCTCGCCGCGGCAGGCGCGTCCTGCGGCGGGAGTTCGTCCGCGAACCCGACCAGCCAGGCGCGATCGTGATCGGCGCGCCGCCACCAGAGGTCGAACATCCGCCGCCGCGCCGTCCGGCCGAGCCGGGACCGCAGGTCGGAGAGCCGGGCGGCGCCGTCTGCGGCGCGTTCGGATCCCGCGGGGAGATCGCCGATCCAAGCCACCGACCCGCTGTCGACGATGGCGGCCTCGCGGAGATCGCGATCCGTCTCGTTCAGCGCGCGTCCGTCCGTCACGGAGAGCCGCCCCGCCCCGGCGCGGGAACTCCGGCGGACCGTGCAGACGGTGGAGCGCGCCGCCATGAAACCGGGGCGGACCTCGAAGCCGTCCCCGGTCCGGGCGACCTCGACGACCCGTTCGCCGGCGTCGCGGGGTGAGAAGAACGCCGGTTCCGGTTCTGCGGGGCCTTCCTGTGCATACGCGAGCGGACCGGCGACCGGCGCGGTGACGGCGGTCGCCTCGAAGCGATCCCAGTTGCGGCCGCGTGCGACCTCGATCGCGAAGGACTCGACCGAGGCGGTCGCGGGAGGAGCCGCGAGGGGGACGACGGCGGCGCCGGCGATCAGGATCCCGGCCACGGCCGCGCCGCGGAGCCGGGG
>JABWAY010000251.1 GCA_013360825.1 Candidatus Brocadiia bacterium
CCTCCGGCGGCTTCTGCCGCGGCGTCTGCGCCGGGCCTTTCGGTTTCGGCGGGGGGCGGGGGACGAAGTGCGGCCGGGGGGGAAGCGGCGGCGGGGTGGGTTCGTCCTCCTCCGGCTCGCGCCCTCCCCCGGCTTCCTCGCTCGGCGGGACCGCCCGCCGGAGGATCGACGCGAACCCTGCGAGCACGCCGAAGACGAGCATCCCGACCGGGTAGAGCCGTCCCGCGTCCCGCTCCAGCACGTGATATCCGGAGACCGGGAACAGGAGGATCCCCAGCACCCCGCTCCACCCGCCGCCCCCGAAGACCGCCTCGCGCACGGAGGTCCAGAAAAACGCCCCCGCCGTCGCGGCCCAGGCCGACAGGTAGACCGGACGCCGGCTCACGCGCCCGATCCACCAGAGCACCGGGAGGCTCATCGCCAGCCCTCCCAGGCTCATCGTGATCGGATCGGGATGCGAGCGGCGCAGGATCAGGGCGCACCACACAGCCCACGGGACCGGCGCGACCAGGAACCCGAGCAGCAGCGCGCGGCGCATCTCCCCGTCAGCGTTTCGTCCGCTCCGGGGCGGCGCGCAGGAGGATCAGGCGGGACGGGGACTCGGACGTCGTCACCAGCGGGATCGTCCGCGCGAACACCGTCCTGTAGATCCGGCCGAGCCGCATCTTCAGCTTCACCGACGACCCCTTCTGCTCCGCACGCTCCCACTTCGCCTGGTCGTCCGGGCTGATCAGGGACTCGAACGGCTTCCCGACATGCCGCGCGAAGGAGCCTTTCCACGCCCCGTTCTCGAACGCGATCTTCCCGTTCGCGTCGGTCACCAGCACCCCCTCGTCCAGCGCCCGGGCGAGCGCCTCGAACCGCCCCTCGAATTCCGCGGCGGCCTTCTTCAGGCTCTCGATCTGCGCCTCGAGCGCGCGCTGCTGCTCCTGCGCGACCCCCGAGGTCATCAGCACCGCCGTCGCCTCGCAGAGCAGTTCCAGCCGCGAGATGACGGTGGGGCTGAAGGCGTTCCGGCGGCGCGACTCGACGTTGAAGATCCCGATCACCTCGTCCTCGAGCATCACCGGCACGACCAGCTCGCTCCCGCCTTTCTGTCCGGCGGAGTGGAACAGCGGGTCGGTCGAGACGTCCGGGGAGTAGTGCGTCTTCCCGCTCCGGACGACCTCCCCGACGATCCCGGTCGTGATCTTCTGCGTGTAGGCCTCGGGGTGCATCCGCCCCTTTTCGCTCGACTCCGCGACGGGGAGAACCAGGTCGCTCGCGCGGTAGACGAGGAAGAACGAGGTCCCGACGCCGCGCCCGAGCGCCCGCCGCGTCCGCGTCACCAGGGTGCGGTAGAGATCGTGCCCGGACCCGGCCCGGACCAGCAGCCTGGCCACCTTCAGCAGCTGTTCTTCAGGCATCGGGGATCAGAACTTCCACTTCTGGCCTTCAGGCACCGGCCGCAGCGACTCGCCGTCTTCCGACAGCTTCATCATCTCCCCGGACCCGGCCAGCACCCCCGTCACGAACTCCACCAGCACCATTCCCTCGTTTTCGGGGTCGAAGCAGAAGCGCATCCCCGCGTGTTCCAGGACGCCGCCGGCCTTCGCCTTGATCGTGTGGCGCGTGTCCGTTCCCACGTCCTGCAGGTCGCTCCCGTCCCAGGTCCAGCAGTTCGTCGGGTCGCCGGTCGTCCGTCCTGCGACCCAGTCGGCCTCGCTGAATTCCGCGATGTGCAGCAGCGAGTGGTTGGCGCTCACCTGGTTCCAGCGCTTTTTCATCTCGGCTTCAAGTGCAGGGTGCATCGCAAGCTCCTCCGTGGAAGTCGGGGCATTCTAAGCGGGGTTGGGGCCGGAAGCCACTTCCCGTTTCCCGAACCGGGCGTCGATTTCGGAGGCGGCGCGGGCGAAGAGGGAGTCGCTGACGAGGATGCCGGCGTCGGTGAGGGTGAGGCGGGGGCCGCGGGCGGTGAGGAGGGCGGCGTCGAGGGACTGGCGGAGGGTGAGGGGGAAGGCGTCGGCGGGGGGTGAGCCGAATTCGGCGTGGAAAGCGTCGGCGTCGAGGCCTTCGTCGAGGCGGAGGCGGCAGAGGACGGCCTCGGTCATCGCCTCGGCGGCGGAGGGGATTTCGCTGAACGCCTCGAGCGGGTCCCCGGCGCGGGCGCGGCGGATGTATTCCTGTGGGGAGCGGACGTTGGACCAGCGGCGGCGGCCGTCGAAGCCGAACGCGCCGGCGCCGGCGGCGAGGACGGGGAGGCGGCGCCAGTAGCGGAGGTTGTGGGCGCAGGCGCGGTCGGGGCGGGCGAAGTTGGAGATTTCGTACCGCGCGTAGCCGGCGGCGTCGAGGCGGGCGGCGGTCGCGGTCAGGAAGGAGGCCTGGAGGTCCTCCGGCATTTCGGCCAGCTCCCCGCGCGCGCGGCGGCGGGTGAACTCCGTTCCCGGCTCGAAGGTCAGGTTGTAGGCGCTCAGGTGTTCCGGCTCGAGCGCGACGGCCTGCGCCAGCGACCGCTCCCAGGTTCCGGGGGTCTGGCCGGGGAGGGCGAAGATCAGGTCGAGGTTGATGTTGTCGAACCCCGCGGCCCGGACGGCGCGGAAGGCCTCGACGATCTCGGCGGGGGAGTGGATCCGTTCGAGGAAGGCGAGCTCCGCGGCGTCGAACGACTGCGCCCCCATCGACACCCGCGTCACGCCGGCGTGCCGGTACCCAGCGAAATCGTGGCGCTCGACCGTTCCCGGGTTCGCCTCCATCGTGATCTCCCGGGCTTCCAGGCGGAAATCCCGCGCCACACGCTCCAGGATCGCCCCGATCCACGCGGGAGGAAACAGCGACGGCGTGCCGCCGCCGATGAAGACCGTGTCGATCGCCACCGGACCGTGCTGCTCCCGGACCCGCCGGAGATCCTCGAGAAGCGCTTCCTGGTAGGCCTCATGCAGTTCGCCGGTGGAGGCGTGCGAGTTGAAGTCGCAGTACCCGCATTTTCGGACGCAGAACGGGATGTGGATGTAGAGGCCGGCGCCGTTCATCGGCCGAGCTCGTCCAGCGCCTGTCCGAGGCGCCGGAGACCCTCCTTGAGCGTCTCCTGGGGCATGCCGCAGCCGATGCGGATGTGGTCGTCGCAGCCGAAGAAGTGTCCCGGGGAGACCTGGGCGTCGTATTTCGAGCGGAGGAGGTCGACCAGCGGGAGGCTCCGGGCCTTTGACTTCAGGCGGATCCAGGTGATGAACCCGGCGTCGGGGGTGGTGGCCTCGAGATCGGTGCGGCCGTCGAGCCAGGTCCGGAGGATCGGGATGTTGGCTTCGCGGGTGCGGAGGGAGCGCTCGAGGAGCCAGTCGATTTTCCGGTGGCAGCGGATGGCGACGCGGTCGGCGGGCATGGAGTTCAGGACGGAGAGGTAGTCGTAGACGCGCAGGGCGCGCTGGACGAGGGCGGGATCGGCGACCCCCCATCCGGCGCGCAGATTCCCGAGGCCGTAGACCTTGGTGAGGCTGCAGGTGGACAGGAATTGCGGGCCGAGGGTGGCGGCGATCGGGGGCCGCCGGGCGCCGAGGGCATCGAGGTAGACCTCGTCCACCAGGACGTGGGCTCCGTGTTTCTCCGCCGAGGCCCCGATCGCCTGGAGCCGCGCCCGGTCGATGTGGATCCCGGTCGGGTTGTGGAGGTCGGAGAGGATCAGGAGTTTCGCCCCGCCCGCGAACGCGCGCTCCGCGGCGGCGACGTCGGGCTGGAACCGGTCCTCCTTCCGGCGCGGGACCTCGAGGATCCGGACTTCGAGGGCTTCCAGGATTTTCCGGAGGGGTTCATAGACGATCGATTCGAGGGCGGCGGCGTCGCCGGTCTGGAGGAGGACGGCGGCGAACAGGAAGTTGGCGAGGGAGGAGCCGCCGCAGGGGAGGACGTTTTCCGGGAGGACCCCGTACCGGGCGGCGATCAGTCCGCGGAGTTCCGGGTGGCCGTAGTGGTTCTCGCCCTCCCAGGAGGCGTCCTCGGCGGTGACGCCGATTTCGGCAGGGGTCGGCGGGGCCACCGCGGACGACGAGAGGTCATACCGGACGGGCCGGATCGACTGGTGGATCTTGGCCCACTCCATGTACCGGATCGTGTCGAATCGCATGGGCGCGATTGTAGTCCGGGAGGACGCCCGCGTCCCGTTTCCTCCCGGGCTCCGGTCGGACTCAGGCCGCGCGCCGTCCTCTGACCCCGAGCAGGAGGACGAGCGCGGACAGGAGGACCAGGCTCCCCGCGACGGTGAAGGCGACGGGGGCGGAGATGACCTTCCGGGTCATGAGGTACCCGGCGACGAGCGGGGCGGCGGCGGCCACCGGTGACACGAGGAGCGTGAACATCCCCCAGAGCGATGTGACCTCCTCGCGCCCCAGAACTTCGCGGAACATCGCGAACCCCGCCGTGGAACGGACGCCGAAGAAGATCCCGATGCTCGCCGCCGCGGGGTAGAGCGCGGAGACGGAATCCGCCGTCGCGGCGAACGCGGCCGCGGCGACGACCGCCAGGCGGCCGCCGATCAGGACCGGCTTCGGGCCGACCCGGTCCACCAGCCAGCCGCCGACGAACGACGAAACGGCCTGGCACCCGGTCATGAACGCCGCCAGCCGCGCCCCGACCGCGACGTTCCCGCCGAAGTCCACCGCCCGCGACCCGTAGAACCCGACGATGACGGCCTGAAACGTGAAGAGCAGCTCGGCGACGAGGAACCGCCGGACGGAGGGGTGGCGGCGGAATTCGGCGAACAGGTCGCGGATCCAGGTGAGAAATCCGGCCGGCCGCGCATCCGCGTCCGTTTCCGGCTCGCGCACGGGAAAGAAGAAGAGATTTCCGAGGAGCATGAGCCCCGCGGTGGCGCCGACGCAGAGCGGGACCGCATCCGGCCGCCGTTCGAGGAAGAACGACGCCGCCAGCGAGGCGATCAGGCCGCAGAGCGTCTGGAACGCGAACGTGATCCCCAGACCGCGACCGAGTTTCCGCGCGGGCATCACCTTCCCCATGAACGTGAACCAGACGGGGAGAAGGAGCCCGACGGCAAAGCTGAACATGTACTCGGCCGCGAGGATGTACCAGATCTTCGCCCGGTCGGACGCCCCGGAGGCGAGGGCCACCGCCAGCGCCCCCACCGGGAGGACGCACAGGAAATGTCCCCAGAGCACGACGGTTTTCTTCCGCCGCAGGTGCCCGGTCAGATAACCCGAGAGCACCATCGGGATCGTCCCGATCCCCCACTGCGCCGCGAGGAGTCCGACCTCCGTCTCCGTCGCCCCGAGGCGCTTGAGCACCACCTGCATGAACGCCGCGCTGAAACCGAACGCCATCCCGAATCCCCACCCCGATTCGACGAGCGTGAGGCAGGTGACGTTGCGGACGAAGTCCCTCTCCCGGGGGTCCGGGGCGGGCAGGGCGGGGGGGGCGGCGGGTGCGGGGGCGGTCACGGGGGGCATGAGTATGACAATCGCCCGGGGAGGGCGAAGGGTTCACCGGGGAAATCGCGCGCGTTCTTTCGTGGAATTCGGCGCCGGTGACTTAGAATCCGCGCGACCCATGGGCGATCCCTCTGCCGGCCCGACCCCGGACGACCGCCTGACGCAGATGGTGCAGGCGGCGGTGTCGGCGTCGCTGGCGCGGCGGAGCGCGATCCTGAAGCCGCGGGAGATCCAGGAGCTCACGGCCGACGCGCGGGCGCAGCTGGACGACCTGATCCTGCGCCGCGACGCGGACCTGCAGCGGCTGGCGCTGCTCGAGCGGGCGCGGGAGAAGCTGCAGGAGGAGATCGTCGGAATCCAGAGCCATCTGGCGGGGCACGAGCTGCGGCTGGACGAGGGTCGCCGCGGATCGGTCCGGGTCGAACAGCGGCTGGCGGGGATGGAGAGGGAGGCCGAGCCGCTGAGGGCCGAGCTGGCGCGGAAACAGGCCGAGGCCGAGGACGCCGAGGTCCGGGCGAAGACTGCGGCGGACGACGTCGAGAAACTCCGGGCGGAGGCGGTGACGCTTCCGCAGGGGGCGCCGTCGCGCGGGGAGCTCGAGGCGCGGGCGCGCCTGCTCCAGGCGCA
>JABWAY010000252.1 GCA_013360825.1 Candidatus Brocadiia bacterium
GGCCGGAAGCGCGGCGCGCAACGCCGGCAGGACCGGATCCGCCGGGGTCGCGTGCGGGCGGGCGCCCCGCCGCAACGCCTCCAGTTTCTCCACCAGCGTCCGCCGGACCAGGTTCAGCGCCGAGAGCGGGCAGAGCACATCCCCCTCCAGCCGGGAGACCAGCCCACCCAGCGACCAGGCCGTGCCGCCCAGCCTCCCGAACTGCTCCCTCAGGACCGCCTCCGTCAGCGGACGCCGCTCGGCGCGCTCCAGGACCGCCTCCGTCCGCGCCTCCACCCGCCCCCCCGCCCGGTCGCTCATCACCGCCACCAGCGGCTCGCCGACCCGCCCCCTCACCTCCACATCCACCGGCGTCCGCCGCAGCGGCGTCTCCCCCGTCCACGTCCCCCGCCACTTCTTCGTCAGCGCTGGATCGTCCGTCTTCCAGACGCGGTCCCCCGCCCTGATCCCCCCGAGATCCAGCCCGCGCGCAAACGCCAGCTCCACCGCGCCTCCGTCCACCCCCTCCACGCGCTCCCCGCGCACCCACATCTCGAACACCCGCCCCCCCGTCTCCTCCTCCTCGGGGCGCCCCTGGTCGAACACCAGCCCGTCACCCGGCTTCAACGGAACCCCCGCCTCCACCCGCACGCGCCCCCTCGCCGCCCCCTCCACCCGCCCGACATACACCCCGCGCTTCTTCGGCGAACGCCCCCTCACCAGCTCCTGATGGTTCACACCCTTCAGAAACCCCGGCGAGAACCCGCGCGAGAACGAGAGTTCCAGCTCCCTCACCCGCTCGGGGGTCGGCGACCCGTCCGTCCCCGCGGCGAGGGCGTCGAGGCGGTCGCGATAGAAGCGTGTCACATTGGCGACGTACTCGGGGGTTTTCAGGCGCCCCTCGATCTTGATCGACGCGACGCCGATCTCGACGAGCCGCGGCAGGACCTCCCACGCCGCCAGGTCCTGCGGGGAGAGCAGGTAGCGGACATCGTCTCCCTCGCGCACCTCGCCGTCGACCACCAGGTCGTACGGCAGCCGGCAGGCCTGCGCGCAGGCGCCCCGGTTCGCGCTCCGCCCCCCGAGCGCCTCGCTGGTCAGGCACTGCCCTGAATACGCCACGCAGAGCGCGCCGTGGACGAAGACCTCGACGGGGAGATCGCATCCGGCGCGGATCTGTGCGATCTCCTCGACGGACAGCTCGCGGGCGAGGATCGCGCGCCGCGCCCCCGCCGCGCGGGCGAAGGCAAGCGACTCGGCGCTGGTCACGGTCATCTGCGTGGACGCGTGGATCTCGAGGGTGGGCGCCACCGCCGCCGCAAGCCTCGCCACGCCGATGTCCTGGACGATCACCGCATCGGCCCCGGCCGCGGCCATCGCCCTCAGCATCTGTTCGGCTTCCTCCAGCTCCCCGCTGAACACGAGGGTGTTGAACGCGACGTAGCCGCGGACACCCCGCCCGTGGAGGAACGCCATGAGTCCCGGGAGTTCGCCGGGGGTGAAGTTCTGGGCCCGGGCGCGGGCGCTGAAGCGGCTGAGGCCGAAGTAGACGGCATCGGCGCCGTTTTCGACGGCGGCGCGGATGCAGTCCCAGTCACCGGCTGGGGCGAGCAGTTCGGGTGTCACGGTGGGGATTATGCGGCCGCGGGCGGGAGCCGGGAAGCGGGGGGTTGCCGCGGGTTTCCCATTGAGCATGAAGCGCGTTCTATTCATAAATCCTGCAAATCCCTTGCGTTTCTTAAATTTCAGGATATCATGGAAGATGCCTTCGGGGGGAGGCCACCATGCGAATCCGACTGCTCTCCCGGGTGCTGAAACGCGCCTGGTACATGAACGTCGAAGACGTCGTCGATGCGTCGACGGCCATCATCAAGGGAAAGGTCGCAGCCTTCCTGCGCACCCAGTACTCCCGTATCCCCGACCTGGAAATGTCGCTTCTCGACGACCAGGGACGCGTGCTCAAGGTCCTCCACCGCCGCCCCCCGCCCGCCCCAGGCTGACCCCGCGGCCGCCTCACCCCCCGATCCACACCTCCGCCATCACCGCCGCCATCAGCACCACCGCCACCACCGCGTTCACATGAAAGAACGCACGATTCACCCGCGCCAGGTCGTCCGGCCGCACCAGACGGTGCTCCCAGACGAGCAGAAGCGCAATCCCCCCCACCCCGGCTCCATACCACCCCCCGTACCCGCACCAGACCAGCGGCGCCGCAAATGCCAGGACCGCCAGCCCGTGAAGCACCGCCGCCAGCCGCAACGCCCCCGGCACCCCCAGCGCCACCGGCATCGACCTCAACCCCGCCCGCCGGTCGAAATCCACATCCTGGCACGCGTACAGGATGTCGAACCCCGCCGTCCAGAACATCACCCCGACCCCCAGGGCCACCGGCAGCACCCCAATCCCCGCCCGGATCCCCAGCCACGCCCCCACCGGCGCCATCGCCAGCGAGACCCCCAGCACGAAATGGCACAGCGCCGTGAATCGCTTCGTGTACGAATACCCCAGCGTCACCACCAGCGCCACCGGCGCCAGCTGAAGCGTCACCCGGTTCAACATCCCCGCCGCCGCCACGAACCCGCCCGCACACACCGCCGCGAAGACCAGCGCCCCGACCCGCGAAACCTCACCCTTCGGGATCGCCCGCACCGCCGTCCGTGGATTCGCCGCGTCTATCCCCGCATCCGCCCACCGGTTGAACGCCATCGCCGACGCCCGCGCCGTCACCATGCAGACCAGGATCCACCCGAACGCCCCCCACCGCGCCTCCCCCCCGGTCGCCGCCACCGCAGCCGCCGCCGCAAACGGCAGCGCAAAGACCGAGTGCTGGATCTTGATCATCTCCAGCATCACCAGAAGCTTCCGCATCGCCCGGAGCATACGGCCCCCCGATACCCCGGACAAGACGCCCCACCCGCGGAAATTCTCCCATCACCGCGCCTCCCAGGCGCGTATCACTTCATAAGGGGATCAGTCCTTGATCCCCCCGGCCGCCGGACGCACAATCCGCACACACACCGACTCCTCACGGGGGAATTCCAGGAGACTTCATGAGACCCTTCCGAGCCACATTGATCGCCTCGACCGCCGTCTCCGCACTCTGCCTGTTCTTCGCACACTCCTCCTGGGCGGGGCCGGCCGAGGACGCGCAGGCCCTCGTCGAGAAGCTCCCTGAAGCCAAGGGGGCCGAATTCTGGACCGTCGTCTCCGACCTCGAGGCGATCGGGCCGCAGGCCGTCCCCGCGTTGACGGGGGCGCTCAAGAGTCCCGAAGGACGGGTCCGCCTGGGCGCCGCGAAGGCCATCTACCGCTGCGGCGAGAAGAAGGAGGGGGTCGCGGTCCTCATGACGCTGATCGGCGAGAAAAACAAGGAGGTCCGCCGCCAGTCGGCCGACGTCCTCGCCGACCTGACGCGGAACGACGCCAATTTCGGAAACCGCAAGGAGATCGTCAGCGTCCTCCAGGAAGCGCTGGACGCCTCGGACGACCAGAAACTGACCCTGGCGCTCTCCCGCGCCCTCTGGTCCATCGACAGCAATATCCGCGCCACCGACGAGCTAAAGAAACTCCTGACCGCAAAGGACGGCGACGTCCGCCGCGATGCCGCCCTCGCGCTCGCCGAGAGCGACGACTTCGACACGGCCATGCCCCACCTGAAACGGATGTCCGCGGAGCCCGGCGAGCGGGGCGCCCTCGCGCGGCTCTACATCAAGCACAAGAACCTGCAGGACAGCCTCCTCCGGAAGGCCGTCGGCAACACGCAGGGCGGGAAGTACGCGCTTCTCGAAGAAATGATCGAGCACGTGGAGAAATTCTACGTCGACCCGAAGAAGGCCGACGAGAAGCTGCTGCTGGAAGGCGCGGCGCGCGGGATCGCCGAGGTGCTCGACCCGCACTCCACGTTCCTGAACGAGAAGGACCTGAAGGACATGACCGCGGACCTGAACAAGCGCTACGGCGGGATCGGGGCGCACGTCTCCACGCGCGACGATTTCCTCACGATCGAGCGCCCGGTCTACAGCGGCCCCGCCTACCGCGCGGGGCTCCGGACGCTCGACCGGATCGTCGAGATCGAGGGGCAGACGACCTACAAGCGGCCGGTCGAGGACTGCGTCACGCGCCTGCGCGGCGAGCCCGGAACCAGGGTCAAGATCAAGGTCGGGCGCCGCGGCTGGGCGGAACCCCGTGAATTCGAGCTGGAGCGTGCGGAAATCTCGATCCGGACGGCGCAGGGCGACATGCTCCCCGGCAAGGTCGGCTGGATCCAGATCACGTCCTTCGGCAGCACCACCAACGACGAGATGCGGGAGTCCCTGGACGCACTGCTCAAGGACGGCGCAGTGGCGCTCATCATCGACCTCCGCAACAACGGGGGCGGCCTCCTCCCCCAGGTCGTCAAGATGGTCGACCGCTTCGTCCCCGCCGGAAAGGTCATCTGCACGACCAAGGACCGGCAGGCACGCGTACTCGAGGAGCTGAAGTCGGAGGACGACGCGACGGTGGACATCCCCGTCGTCGTCCTGATCAACGAAGGGTCGGCCAGCGCCTCCGAGATCATGTCCGGCGCGCTCCAGGACTTCCAGGTCGCCACCATCATCGGGGAACGGAGCTACGGCAAGGGCTCGGTCCAGCGCATCATCCCCCTCCGCGCGCTGAAGAACTCCGGCGCGTTCAAGTACACGTTCGCCAAGTACTACCTGCCCTCCGGTCGCTCGATTCACATCGACCGCGACCGGTACGGAAAGGTCGACCCGTCCGCGACCGGCGGCGTCGTCCCGGACATCGAGGTCAAGCTCCCCGAGCGCGACCTCTGGAAGGAGTTCGAGTTCGCCCGCATTCTGGACAGCGGCAAGCTCGATGCGTACGTGGACGGCTCCTGGGAACAGAACCGTGAGGCGTTTACCCGCGCCGCGACCGACACGGCCGCCGATCCGGCGGCTTTCCCGGGGTTCGACGCGCTGTACGACAGCCTGAAGGCCAAGGCGGAGAAGATCGACGTCGCCCAGCTGGTGCGCCAGCATGTGCGCCGCAAGCTGGCGGACGAGCGGAAACGGGAGCACCTGGTGGATCTGAACGTGGATACCCAGGCGCAGAGGGCGGTGATCGAGGTTCTGCGCAAAGCCAAGGTGGATGCGGACACCGTCGCCGAGTACAAGCCGTTCGCGCACGCCTTTGACGCCAAGTAGGTCCTGAGAAGCGCCTCCGAGGGCCCCCGGCCGACGGCCGGGGGCTCTTTCATGTCGTGCCGGCCGGGAGACCCGTTGACGCCCCCGAGCGCGACCCTGCCCTGAGTTCAGCGGGCCCCCTCCACCCGCCGACCGGGCACCGGCGTCAGATCAAATCGCCCCATCGGCGCCCGACCCGCCGCTTCTGCTTCTTCCCTCCTGCCGGCGGCTTATTCCCCGCGGGCGGCGGAGGCGGCGGGGGGGGCGGCGGCGATCCCGCGCCGCAGCCGGTGCTCGACCAGTCGTTCACGCCCGGCGACTTCTCCACGTCCGCGGGTGTGTCGTACGCGACGGCCTGGGCGCAGACCGTCGTGCCGGCCGTATCGGGGACGCTCGACTCGGTCGATCTTCTGCTCGTGGCACAGGGGCCGGACGATGTCATCCGCGTGGACGTGCGCGGCGTCTCGGGTTCGCCGCTCTCCGACGACGGCTCCGTGCTCGGCAGCGTGATCGTCGCGGCCGCCGACCTTCCGTTCGTGGACAACCTCGTCCTGTCCACGTTCGACTTCCGCTCCCAGGGGATCCCCGTGGTGGCGGGACAGACGCTCGCGATCGTCGTGACGAAACTCTCCGGCACACCCAACCCGGGTGACTCCGACGTGCTCCTCGTCGGGGAACTCGCGAACGGCTACGTCCCGGGAGGTGCATTCCAGCGCAACGGGGGCTCCGGCGTGCCGTTCGCCGGCATCGTGGGCGACTTCTACTTCGCCTTCCGCGTGGTCCCGGAGTAGCGCGCGCCGAGGGGGATGTCGGGCACACTGGGGGCCCTGATGTCCTCGCCGCCGACACCGCCGACACCGCCGACCCCGCCGACCGCTCCGCCCGCTCGGC
>JABWAY010000253.1 GCA_013360825.1 Candidatus Brocadiia bacterium
GGCCTCTCCCGCGGGCAGCGCCGCCTCGAAACTCACGCCGACCGTCTCGCCGGCGCCGGCGTCGACCGCGCGGACGCCGACCACCTCCCCGCCGGCCTTCAGCGTCGCGTAGGTCTGGCGGCGGGCCGGGGTGAAATTGGAGATCGCGGCGAAGACGGAGCAGGGGACCAGCGTGCGGCCGCCCGACGCGCGCGTCGCGACGACGCCGTCCGGCCCGAGGACCACCTCCGCCCGGAATGCCGTGATGCCGGTGTTCCCGGCGGACTCTCCCGTCCGCACCCAGGTCAGGGACGTCTCGAGGACGGGATGCGCGGGAATCCCGGCGCACGCGCCGTCGCTGAAGAACAGGATGCGCGCCCCGTCCCGCTTCTCGATCGCGGTCGCGGCCAGCAGCAGCGCATCCGCGGGGCGCGTCGCCGTGTCACGGACGCGAAGGGACTCGAGCGCCCGCATCGCCGCGGTCCGGTCGCGCGAGAACCCGGCCACCACGCTCGCGCCGCTCCACGCCTCGACCACCATCGCTTCGTCCGTCTCCCCCAGCCGCTCCAGCGTCCCCCGCGCCGCCTCCAGCGCGAGCTCGAGCCGGCTCCGCCCCGCTTCGACGGCGCCCATGGACGCGGATGTGTCCACGACGAGGACGACAACGCTTCCCGGACTCGCCTGACGTCGCAGGGCGGGACGCGCGAGCGCGAAGACGAGAAGCGCGAGGAGGAGCAGCTGGAGGAGGAGCAGGAGGTTGGCGCGGAGGCGCTGGAACGGCGCGTTCGCCTGCATGTCGCGGACGGCCTGCTCCCAGAGGAGAGTGGAGGAGATGCGGACGTCGCGGCGGCGAAGCTTGAGGATGTAGAGGGCGATGAGCGGCACGGCGAGGGCCGCGAGCGCGAGGAAACCCGGATTCAGGACGTTCACGATGCGATCATACCCCGGCGCCGCGCTGCGGGGGCGTCAGCGCGCCGGGAGACGCCCGAGAAATCCGTCGAGGGCGTCGCCGGCGCCCAGCGTCGACAGGGCGAGATCCGGCGCATGCTGCTCGAGATCGGCGAGGCGGTGCCCTCCCGTGGCGACCGCGACCGCGCGGGCCCCCCACGCCCGGGCGCAGGCGATGTCCTTCGGCGTGTCCCCGATCACCACCGTCCGCTCCGGGGTCACGTCCAGCCCCCGTTCGCGGTGCCGTCGCAGCGCGTGCGGGACGAGCGCATTCCGGTCCTCGTCGTCGCTCCCGAACGCCCCGGTCGCGAAATACCGATCGATCCCCGCGGCCCGGACCTTGGTCCACGCGCCGTGTTCGAAATTCCCGGTCAGCAGCCCCTGCGCGACGTCCGCCCGCGTGGCCAGGCGCTCGAGAGCCCCGGGAAGTCCCGGCTTGAGCGTGACCCGCGACCCCGCCAGCACCCCCGGGAGCAGCCGCCGGTACGCTCCGTCGAACCTCCCGAGCGCCTCCGGAAACGGCTCCGCAAGCCGGTGCTGCTCGTACCCCTGGCGGAAGATCCACGGATCGGTGCAGCCGGCCATCACGACGTCGTCGAACGCGTCGGCGATCCCCCAGCATTCCTCGAACGCCAGGTTCATCGCGCGCGTCCCCGCCCCGTGGCTGGAGAGCAGGGTGCCGTCGATATCCCAGAGGATCAGGATCATGCGCGGAGTGTAGCCGGGCCCGGATCAGGACTGAAGGAAGAGCGTCCGCAGGCCGCGGATCACGAACTCCTCGAGGTCCGCGTCGCTGCGCGTGAACGCGTACGGCACGTCGCGGCGGCGGCACCAGGACGCGGCGCCGCTGCGGAACGCTTCGACCCGGGCCGCGTACGCCCTCGCGACCGACCGGGTCAGCGACACCTCGACCTCCGCCCCCGACTCGGCGTCGACGAAGCGGACGTCGTCCGCGTCCGGGGGGGAGAGTTCCTCCGGAGAGAGGACGTGGATCACCATCGGCTGATACCCCGCGCTCCGGAGGAGCGCGATCGCTCCCTCCCAGCCGGACGGCTCGAGCAGGTCCGAGACGACGAAGACCGGTCCCCGCCGGGCGCCCTGCGCCACGAATTCGCGCACCGACGCGGTGAGCGTCCCGGCGCCGCCGGGCTTCAGCCCGTCGAGGAACCGCAGGAGTTTCCAGATCGCCGCCTTCCCGCGCTCCGGCCCCAGCGCGTCCCCGACCCCCGCCGCGAACGGACGCACGGTGACGCGGTCCAGGCTGGCGAGGCTGACGTAGGCCAGCGCCGCCGTGATCTGGCGGGCGCAGTCGAGCTTGGAGGGCGTCCCGCAATCCATGGAGGCGGAGACATCGACGAGGAAGTGAACGGAGAGGTCTTCCTCCTCGACGAAGAGCTTGAGGTAGAGGCGGTCCATGCGCGCCGCGGCATTCCAGTCGAGGTGCCTGGGATCGTCGCCGGCGACGTACTCGCGGAAGTCGGCGAACTCGATCGAGACGCCACGCTTCGTGGACCGCCGCTCTCCCTGGAGGCGTCCGGCGAACGCGCGGCGGACGCGGATCGCGAGGCGCTCGAGGCGCCGGGCGAAGTCGGGACCGAGGGATGTCGTCATGGCGCGGCGGGATTCCGCTGCGCAAGCTCTTCGAATTCCCTGCGTTCGGCGCCGTGCTCGAGGACGGACCCGAGGGTCATGAAGAGGAGGCCGAGGCCGATGTGGAAGATCAGGCAGGGGACCCAGACGGGAACGGCGCCCTGGATCATCGGGATCTGCCCGGTGCCGAACGTTCCGTCCCAGACGGTGAACATGACCCAGGGGAGGCAGAGGTAACCGGGGACATGGCGGGCGAGGGGGATGTTGTCGGGCGGGAGGCCCTGGTAGGAGGCGGCCATCCAGAGGAGGGTGAAGACGGGGAGGCCGAGGACGGCGACCAGCCAGGCGACGCGGCCGAGCATGGTGGAGATGCGGAGGCCGCCGATGAAGGAGGCGACGCCTGCGGCGTAGAGGAACTGGGCGGCGGCGCAGCCGAGCATGAGGCGGAAGGCGAGGTCGCCGTCGTCGGCGTCCCACGCCAGGAGGCGCATGGCCAGCCACCCGCCCCCGGCCAGCGTGGCGGCGGCGACGGGGACGATCAGGGCGAGGCCGCGGCGTCCTCCGGGGGCGAAGAGGCGGAGCGGGCGGCGGAATCCGCGCAGGCGCTCCAGGAGCCGCAGCTGGCGGATTCCCGACGCCGGCCCGTCCACGAACTGGAGAGTCACGGCGGAGGCCATGACAGCGGCGAAAGCCCACCAGGCGAACGTGGCCATGTGGCGGACGGGCATCCACCCGTCATGCAGGAAGAACCAGGCGTTGTAGAGAAACAGCGCGCTGGACGCGGGGACGAAAATGACGGAGAAGATCCGGACCGGCGTGGCGCGGTTCGCGCCGGGCGGCTTGAGGCGGTTCACGGCGATGATGAACATGAACACGAACGGGACGACGAGAGCCCAGGCGGCGTCGATCGCGATCAGGAGCCGGTGTTCGGTGAGGAAGCGCAGCAGGCCGGAGAACACGCCGCGGCCGCGGAACGTGTCGTCGATCATCTCCATCAGGATCGAGAGCACGGGTCCGGCGCCGAAGAACACCATGAGGTACGAGAGGATGACCGCCCGCGCAAGCGAGTTGCTGAGGGCGCTGTAGAGAATCGACCACATCGCGACCAGGATCGCGAACGAGAACAGGCCCGCCCCCGCCAGGAGCGGTTCCCAGCCGGACAGGCCGCCGAACCAGAACGGGATGGCCATGAGCGGGAGGGTCGCGAAGAGCATGACGGTGACGTACCCGAGCGAGGCGGCGAGCTGTCCCCAGATGATCTGCCACGGCCGCAGCGTGGTCGTGGAGAGCAGCTCAAGCGTCCCCTGATCGCGCTCACGGACGATCGACGTCCCCGCGAATCCCGGAAGCAGCAGCCCGATCAGGCCGAACTGGATCGTCAGGAGGATCAGGAATGTCGCCTGCCCGATGTCGCTCGGCGCCATCCCGTCCAGCTCCATCGCGAACGAACTCACCCAGATCACGAACAGCGCGAGCGCCAGCGCCGAGGTGAGGATGATCATGAACCGGTAGCCGCGGAAGGTCGCCCGCAGCTCGCGCAGCTGGATCGGCCCCGCGATGAACTCCACCAGACGCTCCACCAGCGCGCTCACTGGACCTCCCCGCGCGTCAGCCGCAGGAACAGATCCTCCAGGTCGGCCTTCTCCTCCTCCAGGCCCAGCACCGGCACGCCGCAGATCGCCAGCGCGCGGACGACGTCGCCGATCTCGTCCTCCTCCCCGTCGTGCCGGAACGTCACCCACCGCTCCCCGCTGTCCAGCACCTCCACGCTCGCGAAACTCCGCAGCGCCGGAACCGCCTTCACCGGATCCCCCGTGCGGAGCCGCATCGTCCTCCCCGGATTGAGCTGGCCCAGAATCGAGGCCACCGTCCCCGCCGCATGCAGCCGGCCCTTCTCCACGATCCCCACGCTGGTGCACATGTCCGCCAGCTCCGTCAGGATGTGCGACGAGACGAGGATCGTCTTGCCCATGGACGCGAGTTCCTTGAGCAGCGCCCGCAGCTCGATCCGGGCGCGCGGGTCGAGCCCGGCCGCGGGCTCGTCAAGAATCAGCACCTGCGGATCGTGCAGCAGCGTCTTCGCCAGCATCAGGCGCTGCCGCATCCCCTTGCTCATCCCGGACACCGGCCGGTGCCGGAGTTCCCCCAGGTCCGTCAGGTCCATCACGTCCGCGATCACCGCCGCCCGCCGCGGCCGCGGAATCGAATACGCCGCGGCGAAAAACTCGAGATACTCCACCACGTCGAGCCCGTCGTAGACCCCCGCGTGGTCCGGCATGTACCCGACCAGCCGCTTCACCTCTTCCGAGAACTCCACGACGTCCAGTCCGGCCACGCGCGCCGAGCCCTCCGTCGGCTCGAGGAGCGTCGCCAGGACGCGCATCGTCGTCGTCTTCCCCGCCCCGTTCGGGCCGATGAACCCGAAGACCTCCCCGCGCGGCACCGTGAACGAGATCCCGTCCACGGCGGTGAAGTCGCCGTAGCATTTCCGCAGTCCCGCAACTTCGATCATCGCCGCTCGACCTCGACCGGGACGATCACGACCGCGAAGTCGAGGCCGAACGCCTGCGGCCGGTCGTCCACCCGGAACTCCGGGGACGGGAACGCCACGCGCGCGACGAACATCGTCCTCGAAGCCTCGCGGAACGACTCCCCCGCCTCGTCCAGCACCCGGCTGGTGATTTCCTCGAGATACCCGGGCCTGCCCGGCTCCGGAAGCGGTTCGCGTTCCCAGAACCGGGGAAGGGTCGGGGGAAGCTCCCTCTCGAACGTCGAGCCCGCCGGGATGTTCCCGAGCAGGAGCCGCCCTCCCTCGACCAGCCGGGCGGACTCCAGTGCGAACTCCGTCCCGTTTTCGACGACGAGCGTCCCGTCCCGCCGGTAGACGCGGAGCGGGCCGAGCCGGCGCCGCCCCTGGGCGGCGAACCACGCCGGCTCCCGGGTCTCGAACCCCCAGAGCAGGCGGTCGCCGTCCGGCCCCCCCATCCGGGCATCCACGATTCCGTGCCGCCGCCCGTCCGCGAGCGTCCGGACGCGCCCCTCCCCCGAGTCGACCGGCGAGATCCTGCGCCGGGGAGACAGGAGAATCACCGTCTCGAGCGCGCGCGCCTCCTCCGACCCCTCGATCGGCTGCAGCACCGTCAGGCGGTTTCCGAGCGTCACCCGCTCGCTCACCAGCGATCCGGCGATGAGGAGAACGGCGGTGGCCGCGACGCCGAGAAGCGGGATGAGCACGACGGCCAGCGCCGGCCGGTGCCGGCGGCGCAGCATCAGGAGGCACCCCGGTCCGACGATCAGGACATAGCCGGCGAGGGCGAGCACGAGAAGGCCGGTGGGCGGGTACCTCACGACGCCGGAGGCCAGCAGCCGGGCGAGCGCTCCCCAGCGCGCGTTCCCGCGCTCCGCGGGATGCTCCGCCGCGGCCGCGCTCCCCGCATCCAGCCGTTTCAGGATTTCGGTCGCCATGCTCTCGACCCGCCGCAGGTGTTCCGCG
>JABWAY010000254.1 GCA_013360825.1 Candidatus Brocadiia bacterium
AGGCGCTGGCCGCGCGGGCGGCGGAGTCGCCGGGCTCCGCGCTCCGCCCGCCCGGGTGGGGCCCCGACGTCGAAAGCTGGTTCTCGCCGCACACGCTCCGGGAAATCGCGCTCCTGGCGGACCTGATCGACGGGGTGAAGGACGAGGTCCGCCGGCGGATCTTCCGCGTGATCCTCTCCTCGAACCTGATCCGGCTCTCCAAGCAGGCGAGCGACTCGATCACCGTCGTGGACCGCGACTGGCACCCCTGGCGGCCGCGGGCGGCCTACAGGATGTTCGCGGAGCGGTGCCACGAGGTCGCGCTCAGCTTCGCGCAGCTGGGGACCGACGTGCGGAGCCGGAAGGTGGAGTGGTTCGAGCCGGAGCTGATCCTGGCGGATGCGCGCGACCCGGGGCATCCGAAGGGAATCTTCGGGATGGGGCTGGCGTCGCCGCCCTACCCCGGAACCTACGACTACGCGTTCCACCACTTCCTCCGCTACCCGCTCTTCGGCGAGACCCCCGCCTTCGTGAGGCGGAGCGAGATCGGCGCGCGGAGGGATTTCAAGGCCGGCGGGGACGCGGTCGAGCGGTACGTGGACGACATGACGCAATGCGTCAAATGCGCGCTCGACGCCCTGCAGCCCGGGGCGCCCCTCCTGATGCTCATCGGCGACGGACGGACCCGGATCCAGGCCGTCCGGTCGGACCTCGTCCTGAAGGAGGTCGCCGGACGCCTCGCCGCCGTCGTGGAGGCCGGGGCGACCCAGGAACGCACCGAGTGGTCGCAGGGCGGCGGCGAACAGAAAAAGGGGGAACACTTCATCCTGATCCGGCGCCCCCGATAGCGCTTGGCCCCGCCCCCCTCCCCGGACACAATGCCCCGGGGAATGCCGCCGGGGTCGGGGGCGTTCCGGAGACATCGACAGGGGGCCGTTGAGGAGACTGGCATGATCACATGGCGATGGCTGGCGGCGCCGATCCTGGCGCTGGCGGCCGCGGTGGCGGGGGCGGACGAACCCGAGTCGCAGGTCCTGACGGGTCCGAAGGGCGAAACGCACGGCGTGGCCTGGAGCCCTGACGGAAAGTGGCTCGTGTCCGGCGGCGGGGACAAGCTGCTCTGGTGGTGGGACGCCGCCTCGGGGACCGCGAAAGCGAAGGAGAAGGCCCACGAGGACGAGATTTTCGCAGTGGCCTGGAGCCGCGACGGGAAGCTGGTGGCGACCGCCGGGAAGGACGGCGACATCTGGATCTGGGACGCCAACCGCCGGAAGGCGCTGCGGAAATTCGACGACCACGAGGGGATCGTGAGCTGCGTGGCGTTCGGGAACGACAACACGCTGGCGTCGGGCGGGGCGGACGGCACGCTCCGGATCTGGGATCTCCGGACCTACACCCAGGTCCGATCGGCCCAGCTCACCGACAAGGTGCAGGGCGTGGCTTTCAGCCCGGACGGCTCCCGGATCGTGACCGGGGACGAAGACAACATCGTGACGGTGTTCGACAGTGCGGGGCTGCGCCGGCAGCACAAGATGGCCGGACACAAGAAGCAGGTCGCCGGCGTTGCGTTTTCGAGCGACGGGCGGCTCGCGGCCTCCGGGTCGGACGACGGCATGGTCCGGATCTGGGATCCGGCCACCGGGAGAGCCATCCGGTCGCTCCCCGGCCACGACGCCCTGGTATTCAGCGTCTCGTTCTCCTCGGACGGCAAGCGACTGGCGAGCGGCGGCGACGACAAGACCATCCGGGTCTGGGATATCGCGACCTGGGAGGAACTGCACACGCTCGACATGCCGCGGGCCGTCAGCGGCGTCGCCTGGAGCCCCAACGGGAAGGTCCTGGCGTCCAGCTGCCATGACAGCACCGTGGTCCTCTGGTTCTGGGATCGCGTGGCCCCGCCGCCGCCCCCCCCGCCGCCGCCTCCTCCGCCTCCGCCGCCGCCGGACAAGAAGGACCTGGCGAAGAAGCAGCTGAGGAACCTGAGCGACGCGCTCCGGGCGTTCGAGACGGACAAGGGATTCCTCCCCCATTCCGTGAACAGCGGGATGGTCAATGCGCTCCAGACCGGTCCCCGTGACGGTTATTACCGGTTCAACCGGGAGGAGCTGAACGCGCGCAAGGAAGTGATCGACCCGTGGGGGAACGCGATCGTCTATCGCTCCCCCGGGGCGCGCGGTGCGAGCTACGACATTTACTCGATGGGCCCGAACGGCCGGGACGACGGTTGTGCGGGGGACGACGTCGGGAACTGGTAAGGACGGGAGATGCCGCTGCCTCCGCGGGCGACCGCGGGGGCAGTTTTTTTGGGAGAGGAACTGATGCCGCGAAAAGCCGCCGAGCGCCGGATCGACTACGTGGAATTCTGCGCGACGGACCTTCCCAGGACCCGGGCCTTCTACAGGGCGGCGTTCGGGTGGAGGTTCACGGACTACGGGCCGGAGTACATGGCGTTCCGGGACGGGAGGCTGGACGGGGGTTTCCGGAAGGTGAAACGGGTCCGCCGGGGAGGGCCGCTGGTCGTGATCTACACCGCCGACCTGGAGCGGCTGGAGACGCGCGTTCGGAAGGCCGGCGGGGCGATTGTGGTGCCGATCTTCCCGTTCCCGGGCGGCCGCAGATTTCAGTTCACCGACCCGGACGGGAACGAGCTCGCGGTCTGGTCCGACCGGCCAGCGCGGCGGTAGTCAGCGCGCCCCCGCCTCCCGATCGCCCCCCGCGTCGTCGAGCCCCAGCACTTCGGTCAGCTCGTACTCGCCCGTCTTTCCCTTGAGATGGATCGAGACGGTCTTCCCTGCCCGGAGCCGCGCGCCCAGCTCCCTCCGGACCTCGCGCGTCACGAGGATCTCCGCGTCCACGTTCCGCGTCGCGGCCTCGATGCGCGCGGCCAGGTTGACGGTATCGCCGATGGCGGTGATGCGCCGCCGTTCCCCCGCGCCCACCGCGCCGAGGACGGCGTCCCCCCAGTGGATGCCGACGCCGATCCGCCATCCGGTCCCGAACAGTTCGCAGGCATAGGCGGAGACCTCCCGTGCCGCGGCGGAGAGCCCCAGGGCGGCGCGGACCGCGTCTTCGCAGGCCGATTCGGGGGAGGCTTCGCCAAACACGGCCATCACCCCGTCGCCGATGAAATTGTCCACCCGGCCGCCGCAGGCGTGGACGACGGCGGTGACCCGCGCATACCAGCGGTTGAGGAGGTGGATCACGTCATACGGGGCATGCTGCTCCGAGAACGCCGTGAATCCCCGGACATCGCTGAAAAGGATCGCCACCCGGCGCAGTTCTCCGGCTGCACGGACGGCGCCGGACGCCAGCTCGCTTTCGACCAGCGACTCGTCCGCCTCGTCCCGGACAAGCGCCCGGACCTCGACATCCCCCAGAACCCGCGCCTGGCATCCCAGGCGCACGTTCTCCGGAAACCGGAGAAGCCGGGCCATGGCAGCCTCCTGCGGCGTCGGCGGGCCGAGCGAGCCGGCCCCCTCCACGACCAGGACCCGACAGGTGCTGCACGCCCCCGTCCCCCCGCAGGAGTGCGTCAGCGGGATCCCCGCGGCCCGCGCCGCGGCGAGAATCGTCTCCCCGGCCCCGGCACGCGCCGTCCGCGGGTCACCCTGAAATCGGACGGAGAACATGAGGGGATGGTCGCACAGCGGGGGGAGAGGGAGAAGGGAAGAGCGTCCGGGCAGAAATGAACCGGGCCCCGGGGGTGACCCGGGGCCCGGCAGAATTCACTGAATGACCCTGCTGTTAATCGCGAACCCGGACCTGGAGACGCTCGGAGAAGCCGCCGCCGGAGCCGGAACCGAACGCCTTCGTCCAGAACACCATCGCTCCCCGCAGCGTTTCGCACGTGCAGGAACGCGTCACGAAGAACGTGAAGCCCTGGATTTCCTCGTCGTTGTCGTCGTCGACCAGCAGGGGATCCGACTCGCCGTCGTCGTGGAGCCAGCGGACATCGTCGCTGTTCCCGCCGTTGCCGTCGTACTCCTGGTAGTAAACGCGCGACAGTTCCGTGAACCACACGCCGACCGTGTCCCCGTCCACAGCAATCCCGACGACCGACGCGTCGCGGCTGGTGCTCGGGTCGACGAACGGCAGGTCGAGGTCGAACGGCAGCTCGAACGTCCCCGCCGCCGCGATCGGAGTGAACTGCTCCCCGAACGTCGCGTCGTCGTGGTCCGTCCGGTAGACGCGCGTCCGGAGCGCCTGGCCGAGGCCGGAGGCCTGGTGCGACTCGGACTCACGGAACAGGACGTGAATTTCCTCAGCGCCGTGCGACCGGTCCGGATCCTCGTTGAGATCGACCACATCGAAGACGCCGATGTTGTCGCCCGCCGGGGTGCAGACCAGCGCTTCCATCATGGTGAACTCACGGAACGAAAAGCCGCTCGTCAGCTCCACGATCCCGCCGCTCGGACCCGACACCTCGACCGTCAGGCGGTAATCGATCCCGAGCGCCGTCCCGTCGTAGTCCTCGCGGTAGACGGTGAAAATCTCCCCGTCGTGCCCGGCGTCGGCGGCGTTGAAGATGGTCGTGTCGTTGACGTAGTTGGAATTGACCTGATCGTCATGGTTGTCAAAGGCATTGAACAGCGACGTCGAGGTCAGCGGGCTGCAGGGCGTCACGATGTCTGCCGTCAACACGGACTCGAACACATCGTCCGGGCCGAGGTCGCTTTCCTCAAAGTAGACAAACATCACGTCCGGATCCGACTGGGCTCCGCAGATGTACCCCAGGCAGTCCTGGAACATGAACCACTCCACAGAGTCGTCCGTGTCCGGGCTCAGATTGATCCAGGACGAAATCGTCGACGACATCGGCGGGATGAGGAATGATCCGTCATCGTCCGGCCGGGTCGTGATGTACTGCGAAGCGTAAACGTCCAGCTCGTCAACGGTCTGGTCCGTGTCCCTCATCGCGAGGACCCAGATGTAGTCGCCATTGCGGCTGATCCGCGTCGTGATCCAGTCCATGTCCTGGTAGTCGTTGATGTCCGGATCGTCCACGCCGAGGCCGGCCAACTCGATCAGGGCGCCCGTGACCTCGCTGATCTGCGCGAGAAACAGGTCGCCATTATTCAGGACATTCCCGGCGATGTTGCCGGACGGTTCTTCTGCGATCGCAACGTAGTAGATGACCGCGCAGGCCAGGCCCTCGTCGCTCCCGTAGACGCTGTTCGCAATGAGAGCGAACGTATCGCCCCAGAGCGTGTTGTAGTCATCCTGGCTCAGGAAGGCGACCAGGTTCTCATCGGCGTCCGTTGCATCCGGCGTCACCGGATGGATGTGCGTCGGACCGGAGATCGTGCCGGTGTCCAGCGTGAACTGGTAGTACTGGATCGTCCGGTCGTCGTCCGCATCCACCGTTCCCCAGTCCGAGGTGCCGAAGGCCCCGACCGCAGCGTCGTCACAGCCGACCACCGTGAAGAGCAGGTTGTTGTAGGTGATGGCATTGACGTCCACGAGCGTCTCCTGGCTGTCCGTGCCGGAGTTCGACGCCCCGAACGTGTTCACGCCAAGGCGCGTCGCGGACGACGGCGTCAGCGGGATGTTCTCGTCCAGCACCTCGGACGGGTTGAACCGGACCGAGTAGAAGTTGATGTCCTCGACGGCGAGGTCGCCGTCGTTGTTTTCATTCTGCCGGAAGAACACCTCGATCGCCGTCGTGTGGTCGCCGTACGAGTACGAACCGAACGAAGTCCCCGTGGGGAACCCGCCGCCGTCGTTCGTCCAGCGCGCCTCGCCGCACAGGCCGTCGGTCGCGACGCCGAACGTCGTCACGTCCTCGTCCAGCTCGTCGTTCCCGTCGATCCGGCGCGCCCACTCCTGGAAGCCGTACCGGGCGCTGACCTCGTCGCGCTCGCTGACGTCGAAGTAGGTCACGAAGAGCGCGGTGTTGACGGCGTCCGCCGTCGCCCCCCCGTCCCCGTCGATGTCGTCGCTGCGCCAGATGATCAGGCAGTCCCCGTCCCGCGCCTCCGCGTTGCTGTCCCCGGAGTCGTCCGTGTTGATGAATGCGTGCACCAC
>JABWAY010000255.1 GCA_013360825.1 Candidatus Brocadiia bacterium
GAAGTCGGCCAGGACCGGTTCCCCGCTGCGCCGGAGCAGGACGTTGGCCGGCTTCACGTCCCGGTGCACCAGCCCCATCCGGTGGACCGCGGCCAGGGCGCCCGCGATCGCCCGGCCCCACCCCGAGAGGGTGTCGCTCCCCGGCAACCCCCGCCGCCCCCAGTCCTCGAGCGACTCGCCCTCGATCAGCTCATAGGCGACGAACGGCAACCCCTCCGGGAGCGTGCCGTGGTCCAGGACCCGGACCACATGGGGGTGCACGATCCGGGCCGTGAGCCGGGCCTCGCGGGTGAAGCGCTCCCGGGAGGCGGCGTCCGGATCGGCGGCGCGGGCCTCCTCGCGTCCCTGGCGGGTGCGTTCGAGCCCCATGCCGAGCCCGAATCCGAGGGCCAGCGCGGCGACGGCGACGGCGAGGATCGATTTCATCGCCCCGGAATCGTACCACAAGCGGGACTGCCCGGACCGCGGCTCCGCTGTTACCATGCGCCGGTGATCGTCGGGATCGGAGTGGACATCTGCGAGGTCTCCCGGATGGCGGCTTTCCTGGAACGCCAGGGAGAGCGGGCCCATGAGAGGCTGTTCTCGGGGGAAGAGGTCCGCTACTGCCTCCGGCGCAGGCGGTCGGCCCAGAGTTTCGCCGCGCGGTTCGCGGCGAAGGAGGCGGTGATGAAGCTGTTCGGGACGGGGTGGTCGCAGGGAATCCGCTGGCGGGACATCGAGGTCGTCCGCGCCCCCGGAGGTCCTCCCGGCATCCGCCTGCACGGGGAGGCCGCGCAGAGGGCGCAGCGGATGGGGATCGCGAGAATCCACCTTTCGATCACGCATTCCGGCGACAACGCCATGGCGCACGTGATCGGGGAGACCGCATGAGGTACGCGACGGTACGGGCGCCCGGGGGCGGCTCGCTGGCGGTTTTTTTTGACAAGGGCGCCTGGCGGTCGCTCGAGGACCGTTCCGGCCGGCTCTATCCCCACCTCAGGGCGTTCCTGGCGGACGGAGGCTCCCGCCGCGCGGGCCGCGCGGTCATCGAGGAGCACGAGGCGGCGTTCCTGGCCCCCGTGCCGCGCCCGCCGAAGATCGTCGCCGTGGGGCTCAACTACGCCGACCACGCCGAGGAGCAGGGCAAGTCCCCGCCGGAGTCCCCGATGCTCTTCTCGAAGGCCTCCAACATCGTCGTCGGCCCCGACGACATCGTGAAGATCCCCCCCACCGCCGGCCAGATCGACTTCGAGTGCGAACTCGGCGTCATCGTCGGGAAGCCCGGATTCGAAATTCCCGCCGCAAAATGGGCGGAGCACGTTTTCGGGTTCACGATCGTCAACGACGTCACCTCCCGCGAGGCCCAGACCGCCGACCGGCAGTTCTACCGCGGCAAGAGCTTCGATACGTTCTGCCCGACCGGCCCCGTGGTGGTCACCCCCGACGAGTTCGACTGGAACGGCAAAGGACTGGGCCTCCGGCTCAACGGCACCGCGATGCAGAAGGGATCGACGTCGCGGATGTGCTTCGGCCCTCCCGCGCTCATCGAGTGGATCAGCGCCATCCACCCGCTCGAACCCGGGGATCTGATCGCCACGGGAACGCCCGCCGGCGTCCTGATGTTCCGCCCCGAAAAACGGTTCCTCCAGCCAGGCGACGAGACCGAGGCCTGGATCGAAGGAATCGGCGAACTCCGAAACCGGTTCGAGAAACGCTGAAACCCGTCCCCGGATCCCGTGTTCACAGGACACCCATGAAACCATCCCTCCTGCTCGCCCTGGCCGCCGCCGGCATCGTCCTCTTCTCCGCGGGATGCCGCCGCAAGAGCAATTCCCCGCTCGATCCCCCCGCGACCGGTCGCCCGACCTGGTCGCCGACGGAGATCACGGTGATCGAGGGCCGGACGGGCACGGCGACGCTGTCGCTCAACCGGATCCCGTCGGGGAGTTCCGTCAACGTCAGCGTCGATTCCGACGAGGCCGGGGAGGTCACGTTTCCGTCGAACGTGACGTTCGTGGTCGGCGACACGACCGAGTCCGTCACGATCGGCGGCGTCCCGCTGGAGACCGGGGAAGCGCGCGTGACCGTCCTGACCGCGTCGACCAACAACGGAAGTTCGGAGCTCGTCGTCACGGTTCTGGACGACGACGGCACCACGGGCGGCGTCTCGTCGCCGGTCACCTGGGGA
This sequence comes from Candidatus Brocadiia bacterium, assembly GCA_013360825.1. GTDB lineage: Bacteria > Planctomycetota > MHYJ01 > WSZJ01 > WSZJ01 > WSZJ01. The sequence continues at coordinate 2,168 of JABWAY010000255.1, forward strand.
CCCGGCCGGGTTCTCCTCCTCGGCGTCGGGGCGGACCTGCTTCCCGGCACCGCCGATGACGAACTGATCGTCGCCTCGGGCGTCGGGTCCGGAACGCCGGTCCTGACACGCGGCGGGACGGGGCCCGCGCGGTTCGACGACCCCGGTCTCCCGGTCGTCACCGGCGTCGGGGATTCGGTCCTGCTGCTCACCGCCGCCGGGGCGCTCCCGCTCCTGACTCAGATGGGGGCGATCGAGACGACCCCCGCGGTCACCGCGACGCTCAACCTCACCGGAATCGCCGGGGCCGTCGCCCGCCCCGTCATGGTCGGCGCCCGCGCCGTCCTCGTCACCCTCGGCATCGACGGCGTCCCCAGCTTCGACGACGCCGCCCTCGTCATCGACGGAATCGGCGGGACCACCCTCACCTCACGGTCCGTCTCGCTTCCCGGCCTCGCCCTCGGGGATCCCTGCATTCCCGTGGCCGTCGGCCCGCACGCGTTCGTGATCGTCACCGCGGGAGCCGATCTGCAGTTCGGCACCGGCGACGAGGGTCTGGTCCTCGTGCACAGCCTCGACACGACCCCCGTCACGGTGCCGCTGGCGGCGGGAAGGATTCACGGAAGCGCGGCCGGGCGGCCGATGGTGTCGGGCGGGACGATCGCGGCGGTCATGACGGCGGGATTTGACGGCGCGTTCGGGACGGCGGACGACGCCCTGCAGGTCGTCCGCGACCTGCTCACGGGTCCGGCCCCGGCGGTGCCGCTCGTGGTCGGACCCGCGACCCCGGGGGCCGAGGGGCTCCCGTTCGCGACCGGGGCCGACGCGGCGGTCATCCCGCTCCTGGGGGCCGACCTCACCGCCGGCACGGGGGATGACGAGATCGCGGTCGTCACCGCGCTCTCGCTCGACCCGATGTCCGTGCTGACCGCGACCGCCCCGAATCCGGCTCCCGGCCCGGCCGGGGCCATGGTCCAGCTCTCTTCGTCGGATGCCGTGCGGCTCTCCCGGGGACCGGACGGCGCGCTCGGCACGCCGGACGACGCGCTCGTACTCCTCGGGTCCCTCGGGCCCGCGCCGACCTCGCTGACACTCCCCGTCGGCGCGCTCCGGGACCACCCGCCGCTCCCGACCTCCTCCTCCGGCGTCGCGCTCGCCGGAGAGGGCCCGGACAACGTCCCCGGCACGGAGGACGACCGGACATGGAGCGTCACCGGCATCGGCACCTCGCCCCTGGCCCGCTCCCTCACGACCGGCGCCTTCGCTCCCCTCGGGCGGGTCGCGGCCGTCCCCACGCCTTCCGGCCATTCGATCGCCGGGGTGACCGCGGGAGAGGATGCGGCGCCGTCCACCGCGGACGACAGGCTGAGCGTCAACGCCGTCCCCTGAGCAGCCCCGCCTTCCCCGACCGGCCGATTCGGGACACCCCCCGAGGGGACGCCCCCTACTTCGCCCTGTCCACCTCGCCCGTCTTGTCCTGGTCCTTCATCCCCGAAGAGCGCTTCTTCGCCATGTCCGTCTCGCTCCCGAGCTTCGAGGGGTCGTTCCACTCGTCGTAGACTTCCTTCGCCGGCTCGGGCGCCTTCTCGACCGCCTTCGGCGGCGCCTTCTTCACCGGCTTCTCCTTGCCGCCCATCATCGCGAAGCCGAGGCCGAGCAGCACCAGCACGCCCACGCCGACGCCGCCGATGATCATCGGCGTGTTGTCCTTCTTCCCGCCCTGCGGGGGCGGGGCTGCGCCTGGACGGGGCATCCCGCGGGAAGAAGCCGGAGCCTGCGGCGCGGGGCGCGCGAGACTCCGCGAAGACGGGCCCGCGGGCGCCGCGCCGAGCCGGCGCGACGAGGGCGGCGCCTGCATGCGCGAGGTCTGACCTGAAGGACGGCCCTGCGGACGCGGAAGACTCATGGTCGGCACCCTCAGTGGAGTGCGGGGATTATGTCACATCGATCCCCGCGGGGTTCCCGGAATTCTCCGTCAGAACGTCAGCACCTTCCGGTCCTTCTCCGCCACCCCCTCCTTCCGGATCGCCTCCGCCAGCGCCTCGTGCCCCTTGCGACCCATCAGCGCGAACGTCGCCAGCTTCGCCGCCTCCACTCCGGGCTGGTCGAATGCATTCACGTTCCAGAGCCGCCCGGCATACGCGGTCATGAGTTCGAAGGTCTGGAACAGCGCCCCGATCGATTCGGGCGTCACACCCTCGAGCTTCCAGGTCACGTTCGGGCGGCCGTTGGCCGTCAGCGCGCGCTCGGTCCCGCGCTTCTCCGCGTTCAGCAGGTCGCCGAGGTCGCGCCCGCCGAGAAAGGCGCAGGTCTCCTCGCTCCAGACCGCCGGAATCGGACAGGGGCGGCGGAAGCGGGCGACCTCGAGGAAAGCGACCAACTTGTCGTGGGGCCCCTCGTTGTAGAGCTGCGCCTGCGAGTGCTGGTCCGTGGCGCCGAGCGCCTTCACAGGCGTCTGCCCGGCGAAGACCTCCCTGCCGTCGAGGCTCAGGCGTTTCCCGAGCGACTCCGCCCAGAGCTGCCGGAACCAGTCGGCGACGTCCCGCAGCGCCCGCGAGTACGGCATCGTGACGACGATCGACTTCCCGCGCCGGCAGAGTTCGGTGTAGAGGACGGCGGCCTGGAATGCGGTCTCCCTTCCCCGCTCCTCCGCCGCGGCAGCGCCGGCGAGCAGCCTGTCCGGGGGGACGCCGCAGACGGCGAGGGGGAGGAGCGAGACGGCGGTGAGCGCGGAGAAGCGCCCGCCGACGTCCGGGGGGACGGGAAAGGACGGGAGTTTTTCCCGTCCGGCGAGGTCGCGCAGAAATCCACGCGCCGGATCGGTCGTCACCACCACATGCTCCCGCCACTTCTCCCCCACGCGCCGGCGGAGCGCGTCCACGAAGATCATGAGCTGGGCCGCCGTTTCCGCGGTCTCGCCGGACTTGGAGATCACGTTGAACAGCGTGCGTTCCGGCAGGATCACCTCGAGAAAGCCGGCGATCTCCTCGGGATCGACATTATCGAGGACGTGCAGGCGCGGGGCCCTGCGGGCTTCCGGCGGCGCCGCATTCCACCAGGGGTGGAGGAGGGCGGACGCGAGGGCGCTGGTGCCGAGCGCGGAGCCGCCGATGCCGAGCACGACGAGGTTTTCGAAATCGCGGGAGGCGGTCCGTGCGAATGCGGCGATCGGCGCGGGATCCTGGAACGGGAGCTTCCGGAAACCGGATTTTCCCGCCGCTCCGTCGGCCTCGACGGCGTCGTACGCGGCGCGGCCGCGGGAGAGGGCGGCGGCCCAGTCGGCGTCGGTGAGGCCGTGCGGGCCGACGCGGGAGGCGAAGGCGTTCGTGGCGTCAAACTCGATCATGGCGTGGCTCCATGGAGATCCGCGGTCCGGACAGGGTAACGGGTCGGCGTGCGGAAGTCGACCGGATGGGACCGCGGGTCAGTCGGCGGTCAGCGGTCCCCCGCGCCGGAGCCACCCCAGCCCCGCCAGCCCCGCGACCGCGAGGGCGAGGCCCCGGGCCAAGCCCATCATCGCCAGGGTGACCACGAACGAGGGGACCTTGGCGCGGGTGGTGACCAGGCCGCTGACCATGCCGCAGGCCGCCCCAACCGCCAAGGCCGCGCCAACGGCCACCGCCACGGATTGGGTGGGCAGGAGCAGGGCCGCGGTCACCGCCGAGAGAGCCATCACCGAGCCGACGCTCAGGTCAATCTGGCCCGAGATGATGACCATGGTCTGGCCGATGGCGATCAAGGCGAGCGGGACATGCCGGGTCACGACGTTGCGGAGGTTGAGCGCGGTTGCAAACGATGGGGCGTTGGCCTGGATCAGGATG
>JABWAY010000256.1 GCA_013360825.1 Candidatus Brocadiia bacterium
CCCCGCGGCCCCGACGGACGCGCCCCCTCCATCCCCGCCCTCGTCGTCTCCCCGGCCCTCGCACGATCGCTCGCGGCCCGATCCCCCGATGCGGACGGCATCCCCCTCCGCCTCCACTGGACCACCCGCGTCTCACGCCACACCGGCCACAACGTCGTCGCCACCGCCCCGGGATCCCTTCCCGACGCCCCCGCACTCCTCCTCTGCGCACACTTCGACTCCCACGGCACCCGCCCCGACGGCGTCGTCTACCCCGGAGCCGCCGACAACGCCGCAGGCGTCGCCGTCCTCCTCGCCGCGGCCCGCACCCTCGCCCCGCACCCCCTCCGGCGCCCGATCGCCTTCGCCGCCTTCGACGGCGAAGAACTCGGCCTCCTCGGCTCCCGCGCCTTCGCCGACACCGACCCCCGCGTCCCCGGCCGGATCCTCGCCGTCCTCAACATCGACATGGCCGGTCGCGGCCCCGCCGGCGAAATCACCCTCGTCGGCTCCGCCTTCTCCCCCGACCTCGCCGCCGATGTCTCCGTCCCGCTCGCCGCCGCAGGTTTCACCGTCCGCACCGGCATCGACTGGAGCTTCCGCAACGGAAGCGACCACTGGCCGTTCCACGCGAAGGGAGTCCCCGCGGTCCTCGTGACGTGCAGCCGCTTCGAGGAAAAGGACCTCCCGGGAGACCTCCCGGCCCTCGTGGACGATGCGCTGCTCGAGCGGACGGCGGACGCCGTCGTGCGCGCGGCCCGGGACCTCGCGTCGCGCGCCCACCCCTACCCGGTCCCGGTCGATGCCGACGTCAGGGCGCCCTGGGACAAGTAGCCGTCCCCACCCCCCGCCGTCACGGGAGTGGAGATCCCTCCCCGAATCCGCTACTCTCCCGGGGTAACCCGTTCGAGGCCGCCGCGTGATCCCCCCCCCGCGGACCTCCCTCCCCCCCGATCGCCTGCGGGCGCTCGAGGAGGCGCTGGAGGTCTCCTTCCGGAATCCCGAGCTTCCGCTCCTCGCCCTCGTCCACTCCTCCGCCAGGGACGCGACGCTCCCCTGCAACGAGCGCATGGAATTCCTCGGCGACTCGGTTCTCGGGCTCGTCGTCAGCGAGCACCTCTTCCGACTGTTCCCCGACCACGCGGAAGGCGAACTCTCCGCCGTCAAGTCGGTCGTGGTCAGCGCCACCTCGCTCGCCGCTTCCGCCAAGACGCTCGGCCTCGCGGAATTCGTGATCCTGGGAAAGGGAATCCTCCAGCGGAAGGTGATTCCCGACAGCGTGCTGGCCAACGCGACCGAGGCGCTCGTCGCGGCGATCTACATCGACCAGGGGCTCGAGGCCGCGCGGGCGTTCGTGCTGCGGATCCTGGGAGGGCGGATCGAGGAAGTCATCGCGAACCGGCATGAGCAGAACTGGAAGAGTCTCCTGCAGCAGCACACGCAGAAGCATCTCGCGACGGTCCCGGTCTACCGGGTGGTGGGGGAATCCGGGCCGGACCACGAGAAGAATTTCGAGGTGATGGTGGAGGTCGAGGGGAAGACCTTCGGGCCCGGGCTGGGGAAGACGAAGAAGGACGCGGAGCAGAATGCCGCACGGAAGGCGATGGAGGGGCTGCTGGGGTAGCCGGGCGCCCGAATTCCCCCCACCGGCCGGGGAATTGCCATTACCATTCTCCCACACGACGCCGGTGGGGTTTCCCCCTCCGGCGCCGCTTCCCATTCCCCGGAGACCGCCCGTGAAGGAATTTCCGCTCCTGGCCCGGACACTGCCCGAGCTGGAGGCGGCGGCGGTGATCGTGCGGGAGGGACAGGCCTGCGACCTGGGGGCGCTCTGGGGGTCCGCGCCGGCGCTGGTGGCGGCGACGCTGGCGGGGATGACCGGAGGACGCTGGCTGTTCGTCTGCCCGGGGGTGGAGGAGGCGCGGGAGGCGCTGCTCGACATCCGGTCGTTCTTCGAGGGGCCGGTGGCGGAGTTCCCGGCGTGGGAAGCCGGGGCCGAGCGGGTCGATCCCGGGGTGTTCTCGAGCCGCCTGAACGTGCTCCTCGACCTGGCGGTCCCGGGCCGGACGCCGCCGCGGATCCTGGTCGCGCCCGTGCAGGCGCTTCTCCAGCCGGTCCCGACGCCGGACCTGCTCTGGGGGAACCTGATCGAGGTCCGTCCGGGGAAGCCGCTCCCGATCGACGCGCTCGCCGCGACGCTGGTGGAGCATGAGTTCGTGCGCGTCCCGCAGGTCGAGGGGGCGGGGGAGTTCTCGATCCGCGGCGGGATCGTCGACGTCTTCGCCCACTCCGACGCGCGCCCGTGGCGGATCGTCTACGACGGCGACGTGGTCGAGACCGTCAAGCCGTTCGACCCCGCCACGCAGCAGTCGTTCCGGGCGGAACGCGAGGCCGCGCTGGGGCTCGTGAAGCGGTCTCAGTTCGTGCTCGCGCCGGGCACCGGAAAGACGCTGCTCGACTACCTCGCCCCGGGGGACGCGATCCTGTTCCGGGAGGAAGCGGAGCTGGACGAGCGGGCCCGGCGGTTTCTCCGCACCGCCCCCGGCGATCCAGGGGACCCGTGGGTTTCCCTTCAGCGGGCGGCGGCGAAGTTCGGTCGCGTCCGGACGCACACCCTTCCCGTCAACGAGTCCGCTCACCGCCTCAATCTCCGCACGCTCTCCACGCTGCGATTTTCCGGCGACCTCAAGAACATCCTCGCCGAACTGCAGCGCGTGGCCGGCGAGGCGCGCCGGGTGATCCTGGTCTGCCAGAACGCGGGGGAGACGGAGCGGCTCGGGGAGATCCTGCGCGAGGGGGATCTTCAGGACCGCGTCACGACCGTCATCGGGCACCTCCACCACGGCTTCCAGCTCCCCGCCCTCGGCGCGGCGTTCATTCCCCATCACGAGCTCTTCAACCGCGCCCGCCGCCACACTCCGAACGCGGATGCCGCCGGCGCGGTCGCCCGCGGCGAGACCCGCGCCATCGACTCGTTCCTCGACCTCGAGCGCGGCGACACGGTCGTCCACAACGTCCACGGGATCGGCCGTTTTGTCGGCATCACCCGCCAGGAACGCGACGGCCGGCGCCAGGAGTTCCTCCAGATCGAGTTCGGCGAGGGGGTCCGCGTCTTCGTCCCCGCCTCCCAGATCGACCAGGTCAACAAGTACGTCGGGGGCGGCGGCGAGGCGAACCCGGAGCTGTCGAAGGTCGGTTCCGGGGCGTGGGAGGCGAAAAAGGCGAAGGTCGCGGCGGCGCTGGAGAAACTCGCCGGGGAGCTGGTCGAGGTGCAGGCACTGCGCGAGCAGGAACTCGGGACCGCCTTCCCGCCCGACACCCCGTGGCAGCGGGAGTTCGAGGCCGCGTTCCCGTTCGAGGACACGCCGGACCAGATCGACGCGACGATCGCGCTCAAGAAGGACATGGAGCGCCCCAAGCCGATGGACCGGCTCCTCTGCGGCGACGTCGGATACGGGAAGACCGAGCTGGCGATGCGCGCCGCGTTCAAGGCGGTCATGTCCGGCCGCCAGGTCTGCATCCTGGTCCCGACCACCGTCCTCGCCCAGCAGCACTTCGAGACGTTCACCGAACGGATGGCCGCCTACCCGGTGCGGATCGCGGCCCTCTCCCGGTTCCAGTCGAAACTCGAACAGCGGCAGGTCGTCGAGGCCGTGGCCGCCGGGGCGATCGACATCGTCATCGGAACCCACCGCCTGTTCTCGAACGACATCGCCTTCAAGAATCTCGGCCTCCTCGTCATCGACGAGGAACAGCGCTTCGGCGTCGAGCACAAGGAGAAGCTGAAACGCCTCCGCGCCACGGTCGACATCCTGACGCTCACCGCGACGCCGATCCCGCGCACCCTGCACCTCGCGCTTCTCGGCGTCCGCGACATCTCCACCCTCTCGACCCCGCCGCAGGGGCGCCGCGCGATCCGGACGGAGGTGATGCGGAGTTCGAACGAGAAGGTCCGGGAGGCGCTCCTCCGGGAGCTCGACCGCGACGGGCAGGTCTTTTTCGTGCACAACCGCGTCTACGACATCGAGTCGGTGGAGCGGCACCTGAACGGCCTGGTCCCGGAGGCGACGACGGCGGTGGTGCACGGGCAGATGGCGGCGGAGCCGCTCGAGGAGCGGATGCTGGAGTTCGTGGAGGGGAAGGTCGATGTCCTCGTGACGACGACGATCATCGAGAGCGGCCTCGACATCCCGAACGCGAACACGATCCTGATCGACGAGGCGGACATGTACGGCCTCGCGGACCTGCACCAGCTCCGCGGCCGGGTCGGCCGGTCGCGCCACCAGGCGTACGCGCTGTTCCTGATCCCCGCGGACCGGCCGGTGTCGCATGACGCGGAGAAGCGGCTGCGGGCGATCGAGGAGTTCAACGAGCTGGGCGCGGGGTTCCGGATCGCGATGCGCGACCTCGAGATCCGCGGCGCCGGGAACATCCTCGGGAAGGAGCAGAGCGGGCACATCGCGGCGGTCGGGTACGAAATGTTCTGCCGGATGCTCGAGCAGGCGGTGCGTCGGGCGCGGAAGCAGCCGCCGCCGGCGGACCTCGAGTCCGGCGTGGACTTCGCGGTCGACGCCTTCATCCCGGAGGAATACGTCCCGGGGGACCGCCCGCGGATCGAGCTCTACCGCCGGATCTGCCGGGCGCGGACGGTCGAGGAGCTCGCCGCCGTCGCCGCCGAAATCCGCGACCGCTTCGGCGATCCCCCCGCCGCAGTCCGCTCCCTCCTGCTGCTCGCCGAAGTCCGCGTCCTCGCCTCCCGCGCCGAGCTGGTCGCGGTCGGCCAGGGCGGGGCGCGGGTGGTTGCCCGGTACCGGAGCCGGATTCTCGCGGAGAAGCTCAAGGCGAAGTTTCCCGGCCGGGTCCGGATCGTCGACGACGCTTCGCTCCACATCGTCCCCGAGCCCGAAACCTCCGACCCCGGAAAACTCCTCGCGCTGGTCCGCGAGACACTCGACCCCGCCACGCCGGCGCTCCCGCCCCCTCCTCCCCCGCCGCCGCTGCGCCCCGCGTTCCGGCCGCCACCGGGAAAGCGACCGCGCTGGTAGAAGCGTGTTTCGCGCGCCGCCCCGCCTGTGCCCCGGTACGATCAGCCTCCCGATGCCGCGCTTTGCCACCGCCGCCGCCGCCCTCCGATTCCTGGAACGGTTCACGAACTACGAAAAGGCCCCGCCGGCGGCGCGGAGGACGGCGTACGACCTCGATCGGATGCGGCGGCTCTGCGCGGCGCTGGGGAACCCGGAGCGGGAGTTTGCGGCGTTTCATATCACGGGGACGAAGGGCAAGGGGTCGACGGCGGGGTATCTCGCGGCCGCGCTCGGGGACGGGACGGGGCTCTACACGTCGCCGCACCTTCTTTCGATGCGGGAGAGGATCGCGGTCTGGCCGGACGCGGTTTCCGACGGGGAATTCGCGCGGGCGGTCGGCGACGCCACCTGCGCGGCCCGGACAGGGCCCCGGGAGTTTGCGACCTACTTTGAGCTCATGACCGCCGCCGCGTTCCTCGTGTTCCGCCGCTGCGGGATCGCCGTCGTCGAGGTCGGCCTCGGCGGGCGCCTTGACGCGACCAACGTCCTCCCCGCCCCGCTCGCCTGCGGGATCACGTCGATCGACTGGGACCACATGGACCGGCTGGGGAACACGCTGGAGGCGATCGCCGGGGAGAAGGCGGGGATTCTGAAACGGGGTACGGTCGGGGTGACGGCGGAGCGGAAGCCCGGGCCGCTGGGCGTGCTGCGCCGGGCGGCGGCGAAGGTCGGCATCCCCCTGCTCGAGGTCGGCCGGGAGATCCGGCTCACGGACCTCGCCTCGGACCGCCGGGACCGCTGGACCGCCACGTTCGACGCCGACGGGGCCGAGCCGGTGCGCGTGACCCTGGCCGCCCCCGGCCGGCACCAGCTCGACAATTTCGCCGTCGCCTGGGGAATGGCGCAGTCGACGCTGTCCCTCCCCGCCGCCCGCTGGCACGCCGCGGCCGCCTGGTC
>JABWAY010000257.1 GCA_013360825.1 Candidatus Brocadiia bacterium
CCCCCCGCAAACGCGAACGTCGCGCGACCGGAGCGGCGCCGAAGCGCGGCGGCACGAGCCCATTGCCGCCTCGCGCGCTTGCCTGACCGCTTCCGCCTCGTGATGGGCGACCTCGGCCTCGAGCAGCCCAGTGACCGCGAAAAAGCACGTTCGCTTGCGGAGCTGGTCGATCTCCTGCCGAGCGTGCCAGGTGGCGTACCGGATGCAGGCCAGCTTCTGTGTACGTACCCCGGTGATGGCAAGCGGCCAGCTTCCTGCCCCTCCTCAGCTGCCTCCGTGCGCCTAGAGTGCGAGAGGCGGCCGTTGGCGCAGGATCGGGAACTCCTCGCTGGCGACTGAGGGGGAGCAGGTCAGCGGGCGATGAGCGTGCCACCCGCGGCCACATGGAGGTGGTGCCGCTGTCTGCATTCTGCATTCGACGCGCGCTGTCCCTTCTGCGCGATAGCGGGAAGCGGCGGTCGGCGGTACCCTGACCCAGCGATGTCCAATCCACCAGGAGCAGACGACGAGCGAGGCGTCCCACCGGCGACGACGGCCGAGGAGGTCCGCAGTCGCCATGCCGCGAATCGCACAGCCTGGAATGAGGCCGCCGGGCACTACACCCGCCGGCGCGAGGAAGATGTGGCGGCTCTGCGCGCCGGACGAAGCAGCATGCATCCGCTGGAACGGGCGAATCTCGGAGACCTGCGACTGTGGTGTCGGCGAGCGATCCACCTCCAGTGCGCGTCGGGGAGGGATACCCTGTCTCTCTGGCTCGAGGGGGCGGCGGAGGTCGTCGGAGTGGACATCAGCGACGTGCACATCGCCAACGCTCGCCGCGCCGGGGAGGCCCTTGGCGCGCCGGCGACCTGGCTTTGCTGCGACGTCCTCGAGACTCCCGCGGAACTGGACGGGACTGCCGATCTGGTCTACACGGGGAGGGGGGCGATCTGCTGGATTCAGGATATCGCGCTCTGGGCCTGCACGGTGGCGCGGCTGCTGAAACCTGGGGGCATACTTCACCTCATGGAGGACCACCCTTTCCTGGGGGTAGTCGACGCCCGGAAGGGGAAGCTCTGCCTGCGCGACGAGGACTACTTCAAGGCCTCCGTGGCGTCGAAAGGCTGGCCTGCGTCCTACATCCCCGAGCTTTCCGGAGACACGAGAGATCAATCGTGGAAATTCGAACAGCAGTGGCCGATTTCGGCGGTGGTCATGGCCTTGCTCCACGCAGGTCTGACGCTGGAGGTTCTCGGGGAGCACCCGGTTGGATACTGGGACATCTTCCCGGGCGTCCCGGCGGAGGCGCTGCAGAAATTCCCGATGATCCTCACGTTGATGGCACGGAAGCCGGGGGCTCGTTGAGGTCCGCAGGGAGAGTCGATCAGGACGTTTCCTGCGCGAGAGATTGCCGGAAGAAACCGTCGGAGCCGTGCGTAGCGTGGGTCGTGAACGCCTGAGTACGTGCGAACCCCCGTTTCAAGGAGCGGTCGATGCGCCAGGTCTTTGCCTGCATCTGGAGGGCACACGAACCCGACGCGACTTTCAGCCAAGTGGAGTTCGAGAAACGCGTTCCTCGCTTGATGGTGTGGCTGAAGGGGCTCAAGGCTCAGGGGAAGCTCGTCGCCTGCGGCGGCGGAGGATTCTCGACTCACTCCGGAGGGCTGACGCTGATCGCGGCCGCTACTCCCGAGGAGGCGAAGGACCTCTCTGACGGGACTCCCATGAACGAGATCGGCTCCACGGAGATCCTCCTGTGGGACTGCTATTTCGCGGACTTGGTGCACACGGAGAACGAAGGGAAATTGAAGGCATAGTCCGCAGGATCTTGAGGATCGCCCTACGACATGGCTTCCCGTTCGAGCCGCCGCCGGAGTCCGGAGAGCACCTCGCCAATCTCGCCGTGCGCCTTCTCCATGACGGAGATGGCGCGTCGGAGCTGGTGCGCTGTCGTCTCCCCGGCCTCGAACGTCTCCGCGATCTCCCGGGCGACGAAGAGCGCGAGCGTGTCGCCAGCGGCCTCGCCGCGTTCATAGGAGTCGAGCACCGCGCCGTCAGGATAGGAGTCCGACGCGATCTTGATGAGGGTTCGCAGCTTCATCTACACCCCCTCCGAGATCCGGAGAAGCACGAACTCCGTCAGCCCTCCCGCGCCCGCGTTCACTCCCCAGCGCCGAGCGGTGCCAGGCTTCCAGCCCGGAGTCGGTAGCTTGCAGACGCTGCACCCGCTTTCGCGTGCGCTGCGGAGCACCCTTGCCATCTCGCAGCGGACGTCGCGCTCGGACCCCTCGGTCGTCGTTTCCGGCTCGCTCTCAGGCTTCCCGTCCCAGCCGACTTCCTGCCTCAGGATCAGCGCCTTCATCACGTCCTCCTCTCTCGGCGTGGCTCCCACGCGCGTAGAGGACATGCACGCTCTGCTTGGGATGCAGATCAAGTCATATAGCGGAGATCCCAACGCGCGAGCCCGTCGCGGGGTGAGTTTTCCCGCGCCAGGGGTCTCTGGCGACAGCGCCGCGTCAGTCTCTTCAGCGGAACTTCGTGTACTCAGCGGCAGCTCCTCGTTTGATATGCTCCCTTGCGGAGAGGACGACTTTTCCGCCGCCATGATATTCCCTGGGAGGGGAGACATGAATCGCCTGCGCTTCTTCGTTCCGCTCTTGGCTCTCTGCCTGCTCGGTGGTCTGCGTTCCTAGGACAAGAAGCGTCCCGAGATTCCGAAGCCTGACTTCTCCAGCGATCCGCTCTGCGAGGTTTTGCGGGTCGTGGATGGCGATACGCTGCACGTGCTCCTGGACGGGAAGGACACCACGATCCGGCTGATCGGCGTCGACACCCCAGAAACCGTCGATCCCCGGAAGCCGGTGCAGGAGTACGGCAAGGAAGCCTCGCAGTTCCTCAAGAACCTGGTCCAGGGCGAGCACGTCTGGCTCATCTTCGACCGCGAGAAGGCGGACCCGGACAAGTACGGCTGGACGCTGGCCTACGTCCACCGGGCGCCTGACGGTCTTTTCGTGAACCTCGAACTCGTGCGGCAGGGGTACGGGTTCGCGTACACCAAGTACCCGTTCCAGCACATGGAACTCTTCCGGTACTACGAGAAGGCCGCGCGCGAAGCCGGGCGAGGGCTCTGGGGCCTGCCCTCCGCTCCGACGCCTGCTCCGGCTGCGGACCCCGCGAAGCCGGCGCCGCCGAAGACGCCGGAGAAGCCCGCACCGACCGAAGAGCAGTCAGTGACTGTGTACTCCACCGACACCGGGTCGAAGTACCACGCAGCCGGGTGCCGGTACCTGGCGAAGAGCAGCAACGCGATCTCTCTGAAAGACGCCGTGGCACGAGGGCTCGGGCCCTGCAGCGTCTGCAAGCCGCCGTCGAAGTAGGATCGAGCAGTCCCAAGGCGGCTGGTCCTTCTCTGGCGAACGGCCTCAAGCAGGTGAACCTGGCGCGCGTGGTGCATCGCGCTGCAGATACACGCGTGCAGGTCGCAGCGAGAACGATACGCCAGGCAGGCTCCGGAGGACCGCGCCGACGAACGCGCTCCGATACCCGACCTCACGTTTGTCGATCTTGATGCTGCCCTCCTGAAGCAGGCGGTCCAGGGCACGCTGGACCTGGGCGACTTCGACCAACTCGCCTCCTGGGCTCCTGGCTGTTCCCACTCGGACCAAATCGGCCTCGATCCCGAGCACCTGGTTCGTCTTCCCGGAGAGCGTGGGGATCGACCGACCAACGAGGTCTCGGAGAATGACTGCTGCGTCCTGTTCCATGTCCGGTGGCCTCCGTTGACTCGGTTCGCGTGGTGCGAAAATGGGATGCGGCATTTCTGAGCCTCCGGCCTTGGCGGCGCATCCTCCCTGCCTTGCGACCGGGTCAGGCACCCGTATTGTGATTCAGCGGTGTCAGGGACCTCCCGGAGCAGTTCTTCATGGCGCCGCGATCCCGAGCCGTTTGCGCCGAGATCGGACTCCCTCCATCCCACGCCCGAGCCGACGCGCCAACTCGGTGTCCGGGAGTCTTCCGAGGAGCGCGTCTTCCTCCTTCGTCCACGGGCGCCAACCGTTGGGAGACACGATCCCGAGCTTTTTTCTGCGCGTGGCTACTGCCGTCGGCGTGCAGCCCAGCCGTCGCGCCACTTCGACATCGGTCAACTTCCCGAGGAGGCGATCCACCTTGGCGCTCCACGCGACGCGAACCGCCCCCGCAATCCCGAGGTGTCTCCGCCAGTACCTGACCACATGGAACTTGATGCCGAGCTGCTGGCTGACTTCCGCGTCTGTCAGGTTCCCGAGGAGAGCGGTCTCCGCCTTCGACCACCGGCGCGCGAACCTCCCGCGTCGTTTCCCGAGTTCCAGGCGCTTGCGCACGACCGCCTGCACCGAGATGTCGAATCGCCGGGCGAGGGCGAGGTCGGACAGCGCGTCGAGCGCCTCGAGCATGGAGCGTGTCCACTGAATGGGGCGCGTCGCCGCGACAAGCGGCGGGATTCGAAGCGCGTTCCGCTGCCAGCCCACGAGCTTCACGGAAATGCCGAACTTCCGCGCCAAGCTGTAGTCCGAGACCTTGCCGAGGAGTTTGAGCGCGGCAGGGGGCCATCGGTATCCAGGCCGGGTGGCTTCCGTGTAGGCCGGAATCCCGAGTGCTCGGCGCTTGTACGAGACCGCGCTCTTCGATAGGCCGAGCTCGAGTCCGACGTTGCGGTCGGACTCAGTCCCAAGCTGAGCGACCATGGCGCTGGTCCAGCGGGTGGCGCTGCTCTGGCGCTGGAAGGCAGGAATCCGCCGCCGGCGGCGCTCATCGAAGACGGCACGGCTCGAGATCCCGGCGCGTTTGGCCAGCTCCGCATCCGGCAGCCGCCCCAGGAGGCGGGCGAACTTCGGCGGCCAGGGGAACGCGTTCGTGGGCTTGCGCGGTGCCTCTCCGCGGGCCAGCGGAACGCGTATCGGCCGATGCTTGAAGCCTGCCATCGCGGAGAATCCTACCTCACGCGCCGCCTACATCGCCGCCATCGCCTCCGCCACCCGCTCGTCGGCGACCCGTGCGTACACCAGCGTCGAGGCCACACTCCGGTGGTCCATCGCGCGCTGGACGAGGAGCAGGTCCTTCGTCCTCGCGTAGAGCCGAGTCGCGAAGTCGTGCCGCAGCCCGTGGACGGTGAGGCGGCGTTCGACGCCAGCTGCGGTCAGCCAGCGGCGCACGATGACCTGGACCTGCCGGGATGAAAGGCGGCGCATCCTGCCGCTGAGGAAGAGCGCAGGGGAGAGGGAGGGCAGGGCTGCTCTCGCCGTCATCCAGGCTGCCAATCTTTGCCCGACGTTGTCCGACAGCGCCTTCCGAACTTCGCCGCCACCCTTGAGCGTTCGCGCCACCAGCCCGCGTCCTTCGATGCACACGTCAGCGGCGTCGAGCGCGACTACGCTGGCAAGCCGCAGCCCGGTGCCGAGCAGTACCGCCAGGAGTGCGGCGTCACGCTTCCCACGCCAGCCTTCGGCTGCGGCGAGGAGGCGGCCCAGGCGGGACCGCTCGTCGGCACTCAGGACCTCAGGGACGCGATGGTCGCGCCTGAACTTCAGCACGAGGGCTGGGTTCGTCGCGGTCATGCCAGCTTCGGTCAGGTAGCGGAAGAACGCACGTAGCGACATCTTCACTTTGTCCACACTCGCTGCGCTCTTGGGTCGCCCTTCCTGGGTGTGGGTCACGCCATGCGAAGTGGCGAATCGGCAGAGCAGGGCTGCGTCAAGCCGGCGGACCTCATCGGGAAGCCGCTCGGACGTCAACCACCTCCGGAACTCGCACAGGTCGCGCAGGTAGCTGCTAATCGTGTGCGGGCTGCGCTGGTTCGCGCGGAGCTGGGTGTCGAAGTCGCGGATCGCTTGGTTGTTCCTCTAGCGGCGGAATGGTGGGTTCGGGCGGGATAATCCCTTGACACTCCGGCGCCTCGCAACCGGGTCGAAGCGACCCAGGAAGGGGGCGGAG
>JABWAY010000258.1 GCA_013360825.1 Candidatus Brocadiia bacterium
CCGTCCCGCGCGGGCCCGTGACCCGGACGCGGGTCCCCGGGCCGAACGCGCCCGCGTCGTCGACCTCGATCACCAGGTTCCCGCGCCGGGCCGGCCGGGTTCCGCGGATCGTCTGGGGCCATCCCCACGAGGCGGGGCGGCCGCTGGTCTCAGTGAGGTAATCCCGCAGGTCGTGCACCCGGGCGTCCACCCGGCTGCGCAGCCGGTCGACCACCGCCTGCGGGGCCGTCCTCGTGTTGATCTTTCCCTGCTCGTCCTGGACGAACGCCGTTCCCTCTCCCGGGCCGAGCGCCGCGCGTCCGACGCGCGCGGTCGGGAACTCATCCAGCGTGTCCCAGTACGGTGTCTGGAACGGATTGTTCCCCTGACCGCGCTCCTCCCGGCTCTCCTCCCCGTCCAGGACCCCTGCAACGGCCCGATTCCGCGCGGCGGTGGCGGCGAAGCGCGAGCGGACCTGTTCCTGGGTCTGGTGGGCGCCCCGTTCCTGGGCGCGCATGGAATGGGCGAAGGGGATGGCGAGGGCGAGGAGGGCGAGGGAGATGAAGATGACGAACAGGAGGGCGAACCCGGAGTTGGAGCGGCGGGCGGTCATGGGGGTGGGGGCTGCAAGAACCGGGCCGTGGCGAAGAGGCGGCACGCCCTGTGTGCGGACACAACTCGTTTAGACATAACGACTTGCGGCGCCACATGCAGCGGCTGGCGGAGAGGACCGCGAAACTGTAAAGCCCCCGCCCCGATCGTCACTTCTCTTCGTGATAGTGAACCACCGGATCCTGCTCGTACTCGACCGTCACTCCGTGGAACCGGGGCGAGTCCTTCCACTCCCCGCGCAGATACGCGCCGTCCAGCCAGAGGAAGACGACGCGGATGTCCATCTGGTCCCCCCGCGCCAGGGCGAGCCCGCCCCCCGCCGGCCCCGTGAACAACCAGGTGCTCCCCGGGCGCCCGGCCGGCGGCGTCGTCCAGCGCGGATCGGCGTTGAACCGCGCGTAGACGTGGATGTCCACCGAGTTGTTGGGAAGGGTCTCCTCGAAGACCAGCCTCCGCCAGCGTGCGCCGGTGGCGCGGTGCGAGGCGCCGAACCAGGCGGTCTTGGAGTCGTCGGAATTCTGCGTGTAGCGGTCGAAGTAGCGGAAAGGCATGGCGTAGGCGAGGTCCCCGGCGTTGTGGGGGGCGGCGGTGGTGCCGAAGGCGCCGCGGAAATCGCAGCCGTCCGGCATGCGGAGACCGCCGTTGGTGTTCGTGTACCCGATCAGTTCCTGCCCGACCATGACATACCCCTCGGCCTGGAACCCGTTCGGGGTCAGGGACAGAATCTTGTCGGTCGCGTTGACGGGGGCGTTGAGCGCGGCGATCGCCATGAACGCCATGTTGAACACGCGGTCACCGTCTTCATGGACCTCGGCGGGAGACCCGAGGTATCCGCGCGTGCAGTTGACCAGCGTGTTGCTGGCGGCGTCGACGGACGCGTAGCCGATGAGCTCGTTGCCGACGAGGATCGCCCCGCCCTCGGCATCCATTCCGCTCACATTGACGATCGGGATGGTGGTCGCGGCGGCGTCCACCGACGCGCTCATCTGGAACGTGAGGTTCTTGGGACCGTTGGTCAGCCGCAGCTCGTCCATGTTCCCGGCGAACCCGGGGAACGTATTCGGGAGACTCGAGCCGGAGAAGGTGATCTGGTTCGGTGCGATGCCCATGAGTTCCCCGGACGGGAACCGGAGGACGCGCACCCACTGGCCGTCGGCGACCCACTCCTTCGCCACGTTGGCGTCGAGCGAGGCGAGCAGGAACGGGGGGTTGGCGGTGGCGAGGGCCAGGTTGGGCACCCAGCGGACATGCCGGATCGTGTGCCCGGCCCGCGTCGACGGGTCCTGCTCGACCAGCGTGACCGTGTCCCCGATTCCCGCCTGCTGGTCGGCCAGCGCGAACGTGGGAAGCACGAGCGCCCCGGCGGCGTGGTCCGCCGCGGGAGTTCCGAACAGGTTCCGGTTTCCCCGGAACAGCGGGACCGGAATCGTCACGCCCCCCAGATTCGCCGTCACGCCGCGCCACCCGTCCGCCCCCTCCTTGATCATCGGCCCGAACCACTCGTCGTCGATCGACAGCACCGTCGGGGACAGGTAGCTGGCGTTGGTCGTCACGTGGAACCCCCAGAGACGCACGGGCTCCCATTCGAAGTGATTGACGTCCTGCGTCCCGAACAGGCCCCGGGTGACCCCGGTGAACTGCGTCGCGTTCCTGGCGTCGTAGTGGATGATCTCCGTCCCGACCGTCAGCCACCCGCGATCGGGGAACTTCGCAAAATCCGCGGGGGGAATGACGAGCGCGTTCGCCGCCTGCGCGAACGCCACCGTCGGAACGCCCACGGGCGGATTCGGCGGCGGCGTGGCGCCGACCGTCGACTGCGCGTCGGCCGCGATGAACCCCGTCGTCGCCCCGCCGCCCACCGTCAGGCGGTCCCAGTTCATCGCCGGCACGCCCGGCACGTTGAACGTCAGCGTGGCCGACGCGAACTTCGACGTGTACCCGAAGATCGTCAGTCCGGCGCCCGACTGGTGCGCCGCAGCCGCCGTTCCCCGGGCCCCGCGGACGCACTGGTTGAACGTGCTCCCCGAGATCGAGCCGTACTCGATCGCCTCGTCCCCGATCTCGATGCACCCGGTCGCAGGGAACCCCGTCAGCGCCCCCGTGGCCGCGATCGTCGTGTCGCCCGCCCCGATCGCCCCGGACAGCTGCGTGTGCCTCCGCCCCCCCGTGTCCGTCACGACCCCGTAGCGGCCGACCGGCATCCCGTCCAGCGTGATCATCGCGTGCCCGAACTTCGTCCCCTTCCAGAACGCCCCGAGGTGATACCAGGTGTCCGGCTGCAGCGTCACGAGATGCACGACCTCGGCATACGTCCGCTCCAGCGTCGAGTCCTTCAGCACGAACCGCAGGACGTTTCCGCCGTGCAGCGCACTGAACCCGTACGAGAACCACAGCCGGTTGCTCCACTCCTCGGGCCCGGCATCGAAGATCGTGAACGACGTCGAACTCGTCCGGATCCAGAGCTCCGCCGCCCCCGCCTCGATGTCCACGTTCGGATTCACGATCTGCAGAATCTGCCCCGCGCGCTGGATGTGCGCTCCCTGTCCCGTCGCGAATCCCGACAGGAGGTGGTCCCAGTGATTCTGGACCTTCCACCCGGCACGCTCGTCCCGCCCGGTCTGCGTGGTCAGCCAGGCCGGCGCCGTCCGGTCCATCGACGGCGTCTCGCGGTTCGCGATCGAGGCGGGCCAGGAGACCACCTTGTGCCCGAGCGGCGTGCGGAGGTTCTTCTCCAGGTCGTACTGGCTCCGCACGCGCCACCGCAGGACCCCCGCGGGCGCCATCTCCACGATCGTCCTCAGGTCCACCTGCGCCGAAACCGCGCCGCTCGGCATGTCCTGCACGCCGTGCGCGAAAACCGCATAGTAGTCGCTCGACTGCAGCGAGAACGGCACCGTCCCCGTCCCGGCAAGCCGCCGCGCATTCGGGTTGTACCAGTTCAGCAGGATCGCCGTCTGGTCGTTCCCCGAAATCGTCCCCCCGGACGCCTGCTCCTCCAGAAACTTCGCGACGTCGTCGTAGGTCGTGAACTTGCGCTTGAGAATCAGCGCCGCCAGCGTCTCCGCTTCCGCGGCCGTCACCCGGTCCTCCGTGATCTTGTTCCGGAGCGCAAGCCCTTCCAGACACGCCGCCAGGACCACCGGACTCGCCGTGTTGATGTTGATCGGGTGCCTCGCCTCGAGCTCCAGCACCGCCCCCACCTGCGAGTCCGCGTCCGGAATCCCCTTCAGCACGATCCCGCCTCCCTGCTCGTCGATCCCGTCCACCGTCCCGTACGCCGGCGGCCCCGCGAACGTCACCCGGATCTTCGCGCCCTCGCCGAACGCGTTGGGATCGTCGACATACACCTGCGTCGCCGAACTCCCGTCCGACGCCGTCGCCGGCGCGATCGCGCGGATCGACTGCGGCGAACACCAGAGCGCGGATCGCCCGCTGTACTGCGTCAGATACTCCCTCATGTCCGCCGTGCGCGGGTCCACCTTCGACTTGATCCGGTCCACCACCGCGGCCGGCGCCGTGCGCTCGTTGACCTTTCCCTGCTCGTCCTGGAGCACGGCGCCGCGAAGCGTCCGCGACCCGCCCTCCTGCACCTCCCCCTGGTCCGCCGCGGACCAGCTGACCTGGAACTCCTCGATCGTGTCCGAATACGGCGTGTTGAACGGGCTCGGCGCCAGCTTCGCCTCCTCCGTGTTCTCGTGCCCCCGCACCGCCGCCGCCAGCGCGTGGTTCCGCGCCGCCAGGGCCGCATACCGCGCCTGCGCGCGGTCCGCCGTCCCCTGCGCACCCTTCTCCTGCGCCCGCATCGACACCGCGAACGGAATCGCGATCGCCATCAGCGCCAGCGCCACGAGGACGACCATGATCAGGGCGAACCCGCCCGCGGATCGTTTCACTGCGACCCTCCCAGCATGTTCACCGTGACATCCGTGGAATCCACCGGAGACCGCACCGTCAGCGTGACCGCGGCCGCGTGAAGGGCGGGGTCGAGCGCCCCCGTCTCGTCCCACCGGACCTCCGCCGGCCCCGCCAGCGTGATCGGATCCTGCAGGAGCACGCGCTGGCTCTCGATCAGCGCGTCCACCCGCACCTCGTCCACCGCCCCGTCCAGCGGGTACTCCTTCGAGCCGATCAGGAGCGGCGCATCTCCCAGCGCGAACGTCGCGGTCCCCGTCTTGCGGACCAGCGGATGCTCGTTCACAGACAGCGTCAGCGCCTTTCCGTCCCACAGGAGCCCGATTTTCGCCCAGCGGTTCTCCGCCAGCGGCGCACCCGTGGCGATCACCGCCACCCGGTCGGCGTCGACGCCCACGAACGCCTGCAGGACGCCCGCCTTGTCCAGCGCGATCCCGAACTCGCCGCTCTTTTCCACCAGGATCCGCGTCCGCTTGTGCAGCCTCGGCCGGTACCAGACCTCCACGAGCAGCCCCTGGTCCTTCGAGATCATCGCGACGTTGCCGCACTGGATGTGTCCGCCCGAGTCGCCGAAGAGCACGCCGCGCCCGATCCGGCCCTCGTCGAAGAGTTTCCCGCCCGCCAGCTCGGCGGGAAGGCCGTACGCGCCGGTGAGGGGGTCGCTTTCGAAATGCCAGGCGCCCATGGTTTTCCGCGTCACGAGGGAGGCGGACTTCCCGTCGGCGTCGATCCGGAGCGACACGGGCGCCCGGGTGTGGCGCGCGGCGGTCCGGGCGTAGCGGCAGAGCCCCAGGACCTGTCCCCGGGAGGCGCGCAGGCCGAGGTCCTTGTTCGACTCGCTCATCATGGCGATCCCCGCGCCCATGAGGATCGCGATGATGCTCATCACGACCATGAGTTCGATCAGGGTTACGCCGCTGAGCCGTCCACGCCGCATCGGTGCCTCGCGACCGGGCCTGACTTCAGGACGTCCGCGCCGGCGATCCGTGACACCCGCCGCGCGCTATTTCCAGTTCGTGATGTCGTCGTCCGTGCCGTTCTCGTTCTCGGAGTCGCTTCCCGCCGACCACAGCTGGAACTTCCCCGCCGCGTTGAAATTGCCGGTCTTCTCGCTCTTTCCGGGAATGCAGTCCGTCTCGGTGCCGCCGATCACGTACTTCTGCACCTTGAGAGGCTTGGCGAAATCCCGTCCGTGGAAGTAGATGAAGGGGTTGCCGAATTCGTCCGCGATTTCCTTCAGCTCCGTCAGCGCATACAGCGAGTTATCGGGCTTCTTCCCCGCATCGTCCGCATCGGAGTTGATCAGCCGGTTCTGGAACGCCCCCATGTCCAGGAACGGCCCGCCCTTGACCTGGGTGAACAGGTGCCAGACGAGGCTCTCCGCCCCCCAGTTCACGTCGTTGGGCACCTTGACGAACTGTCCCGTCGGCGGAAAGTCCGTCGTACGAGACGATCCCCTGCTCGATCGCCGTCAGCGTCATCTTGCAGCCGTTCTCCTTCGACCGGCGCTTGGCGGCAATCAGCGCGGGCAGGCCGATCCCCACCAGGACGCCGATGATGGAGATGACGACGAGCAGTTCGAGGAGCGTGAACCCGCGGGCGGTGCGCATCTACTTGGCCTCGATGAGTCGGGCATTGTCCACGCCGAGTTCCCAGGTCTCGTCCTTGAGCGCCATCCCGACGACGCCGGCCTCCAGTTTCGGATTGCGCATGTCCGCATTCACCGGAGGGAAGGCGACTCCGTTGGCGGACAGGATCCAGTTGTTCCCGGTCGGTCCGCGTTCGATCCTGAACCGGACCACCGATCCCGGGGCCGGGCCCAGGTCCTTCCACACGGGCGCCTGCAGGAGCTGCCCGTAGAACCAGGCCAGCCGGCCGTTCGCGAGGCGGCAGAATTTCAGCACCCCCGGGTTCGGGTTCGCCTGCGCCGCCGGGACGCCCAGGAAAATCCCGGCGGTCGCCCGCCCGGCCTGCGCGAAGTCGAGCTCGACCTCGAACGCCAGGAACTTCTCCGTGGTCGGACGCAGCATCGCGGTCTGGCCGTCGTCGCGGTTCTGCCTGCCGGCGATCACGGCCCGGCCGCGCGCAAGCCTGACCCGCAGCCCCTCCTTCTCCCGCTCGACCCAGCCGCGCAGGAGCGACTCGTTGTCCTTCCTCTCGAACTCGTCGTCCCAGAGCCAGCGCGTGGAGGCCTCGTTGGCCAGCTTGCGCCCGCGGAGGGCGAAGGGATGGTCGGGAACCCTTGCGAGCACGGCGTCGAAACGGTTGCGGGCCTCGGCAAGCTCGCGCCGGTTGTAGTGAACGGCCGCGAGGCCGCAGGTCCCGAGGATGTGCGCCTGGTCGGTCTCGATGGCGCGCCGGAATTCCTGCTCGGCCGCGGCCGTGTCGGTCGGAAGAATGGCGAATCCGAGCAGGGCGTGCGCATCGGGGTCGGCGGAGTGCTCGACCGCGCGCCGCAGCGCTTCCACCGCGCCGCTGGTGTTCCGCAGGCGCAGGCGGGCCAGGCCCAGTTCGCGGAAGGCCGACCCGCCGGCCCCCGCCTTCA
>JABWAY010000259.1 GCA_013360825.1 Candidatus Brocadiia bacterium
CGCTCGCGCCGCAAGCGAGCGCGGTGTTGCGCGCGCGGCTTCGGGCTGTGCTCGCGGTGGATGTGCGGAAGGAGGCGGCGGCGATCGAACTGCCCGTCCTCGTGCTCCGCGCGACCCGCGACCTCATCGTGCCGCTCGCGGCCAGCCGGGCGCTGCTGCAATGCCTGCCGCGCGCGACGTCAATCGACCTCGATGGCCCCCACTTCCTGCTGCAGGTCGCCAGCAGTGCGGCGGCGGCGGAGCTGGAGAAATTCGTCTTTGATCTGGTTGCTTTCAAAGATCCGTAGCACCCGCTGCAGGGAGCACGGCCGAGCCCGTGGGGCGGATTGGCCGCGACCAGGAGCCGGCGGACGACGCAGGGCTTGAGCTTAATCGGGCGGAATTCTCACAGTCCGTCGAAACCAAGCGGTGCGCTGCCCTGCACATTCCCTCGACGTAAGTTGCCTCCGTGACCGTGGAATCCGAGCGACGCTTCAGCGCTCCTCGCCCGCACGCTTCAGGATCTCCGTAGCGGCCTGAGGCGACAGATACATTCCCGCGGCGACGAGCTTCCTCAGGATGGGCTCGACTGCGGGAATCAGTCCTTTCGAGCGCGCCGCCAGCAGCAGGCCAGCGGTTCCCATGACCTGGAGCTTCATCGCTCGGGCGCAGTTTCGTCCCGCGCGGTCGTCGAGAAGCGTTATCGCGGCCGGGAGAGAGAGCGCGAAGGCCACGACGCTCGCCTCGCCGTCGTCGAGGTTCCACGCGCTGACTTCGGGCGGAATAGCCGCGACGGAGACGCGTTCGAGCCAAGTGGCCGCGGTCATCGTTGTGGCGACCGGATCCCGTTGTCCTTTGACCTCGATTTCACGCACAACCGCTTCGGGAACGCACCAGCGCGAACCCACGGCCTTGAGGAGAGACAGCGCGTCGATCTTCGAGAGGAGGATGAGCGGCGACGCGTTCACAACCAGGACGCTAACGGGCACTCTTCAGCTCTTCGTCCAGATCCGCTGGGTCGAACTGAATGACATCCACCTTGCGCGCGGAGAGAGCGTCGATGAAGTCCGCGCGGCTGAGGCCCGCGATTGCAGCACCGCGCCCCTGGGACACCAGGCCGCGCCGGTACCACTCGACCGCGGAGGCGAGCCGGACATCGGCTGCGAACTCGTCCGCGGTTCGGTGGACGATTTTCAGAATGTCGTCTGGGAATGGAACGGCGAGGTCCGACATTCGAGGCTCCTTTTGATCGGTCTTCCCTATGGTACCAGACTCAGGAACGGCAGCATCGCCGGCGAGGAGCCTGAATACGGTGAGGAAATCTCAGGTTGCTTGCAGTTCACCCGGCAGGTTCCCGGGACGACCTCACGATGACGCGGGACAGCGGCCAGCTTCAAACCACTACCCGATTTCCGGATGTCGCGTCCTCCGCCGTGGCGCACGAACGCGCATCCGTGGGTTCGCAGGTGCCTCTCCGGATCTGAATGCTTCGACGGAAGAGGCTCATCTCCTCCGGGTGCGCCCTGCCGACTTCTCGCAGAAGCAAGATGGGGCGGCGGCGGACCGAGGAGGGTGTCTTTCGCTGCGAGATCAGGCCGGGGGACTGGCGAAGGTGCCCGCAGTAAGGTCCGCTCGGCACGTCGCGGCGGATGACGAACATGACTTTCTGGGGAGTTTAGACCAGTACCGTTTCAGTCCTGGGGGAATTCAAACAGGAGGAGAGGGTGGACGTCCTACGGCCTAGCGCGGCAGTCGGCGAACCACGTGAGTCCTGCGCGTCATCGGGCGGACGGCCCTTTCAGTCCCCTGCTGTACATCCCCGACCGGTCGAAGCAGCACGGCCGGCGCTTCCCTTTGGCGAGCATGTCGCAGGCGCTGCCGATCCGGCGCGCGCGCGTCCCGGGGAGCTTTGCCGAGGTGATCCACTGGATCCAGTCGCGGCGGGCGAGCGGGGTGATGTCCGACCAGGCGGCGCGCGACTTCGGAGGTGCTTTCGCGAGAGCCTTGCGGAGGTCCGGCGGCACGGCGGCTTCAGGTTCGTCGGTCATCGGTGCGAACTCCAGCGTGACCTCATCGCCTGCTTCCGCGCCGGCAGCTTCGCGCAGCTTCCGGCTGACTTTCAGCCAGTGGCCGCCCTCGCCGTCCGGCTCGAGCGTCGCCTGAAACGGGACGCCCTGGAGTGCACCGCTGACCGAGACCAGGCCGCGCGAGGGGAGCTCTGCGCTCGCGGCCCGAGGGAGGGCCACGAACGTCCAGGCGGCCCTCGCCTTCCCCGCCGGGCGGGAGAGCGTTGCGCGGAAGCGGATCGCTGGGTTTGGGGGAGGCATGGGGGAGTCGCCACGGCATTCTAACGCTCCTCGTCAGACGGGCCCGGATCGGACCCCGCAAAACGGCGCGGGGAGGCCCTGGGCAGGACCCCGTCGTCGCAGCCGCTCCGTACAGAATCTCACACCTTCGAACCAGACCGCACACCTGCGGCCCGAAGCTGAGCTTGCGTCAGGGGCTGAACGTGGGCACGGCAGTTGCGATTCTCCCGAAGTACGGAGGCCTGATCGCTCCCCACACGTTCGGTTACACTCCCCGGCCCGCCTCTCGAAGGAGACCGCATGTTCCACAGCATTTCACGCAGCTATGCGCTCGTCTGCCATAGCTGGAACGTGCTGAAGAGGGACAAGGAAATCATGATCTTCCCTGTCCTGTCGGCCCTCGCGTCCCTTCTTGTCGCGGCGTCGTTCATCGTGCCGGTGGTCATGTACCAGATGGCGCACCCGAGTTCAGGTTCAACCGCTCAGGGCGGGCGCCAGGGCGAATTCGAGATGCAGACCGCCTGGTACGTCTACACGTTCCTTTTCTACGTCGTGAGCTACTTCATCACGATCTTCTTCAACGTCGGCGTGATGCACTGCGCGGCGAAGCGCATGGACGGCGGGGACCCGACGGTGGCGGACGGATTCCATGGGGCGCTCTCGCACATCGGCTCGATCTTCATGTGGTCGCTCGTCTCCGCAACGGTCGGGATGGTCCTGCGCGCGATCTCGGAACGCTCAGGGCTGATCGGCAGGATCGTCGTCTCGTTCCTGGGGATCGGGTGGTCCCTCCTGACGTACTTCGCCGTCCCCGTCATGATCTTCGAAGGCGTCGGGGCCTTCGACGCCATCAAGCGCTCCGGCACGCTCTTCAAGCGGACCTGGGGGGAAACGGTCGTCGGCGAGGCGGGGATGGGGCTGTTTTTCGGGCTGCTGGCGATGATCGGCCTGGTTCCGATCGGGCTCGCGATCTTTCTGGCGATGCAGGGGACGCTGGGGATCGGGCTCGGCATCACGCTGGGCGCCTCGGTTCTCGTCTACTGGATCGCGCTCGGTGTCATCTCCGCCGCGCTCCAGGGGGTGTTCCACGTCGCGCTCTACCGCTACGCTTCGACCGGCCGGATCTCCGGCGACTATCCGCAGGAACGGATCGCCGCGCAGTGGCGCGCGAAGTAACGGACACCGAAACCATTTGAAAACCATCGATGCCGACGCGGTCGAAAAGGCGGTTGCGGCGGCGGAAGCGACGACGAGCGCGGAGATCATCGTGGCGATCAACCGGCGTTCGGGGAGCTACCTCGACCGGAACGTGATCGCGGCGACGATGGCGGGGCTGCTTGCGGCCGGGTTCATGGTGGTCGCTCCGTGGTGGGAATTCCACCCCGTCTGGTTCCTCCCCGATGCGGTCGCGATCGGAGTCCTCTCGTTCCTCGCCGTCCTCCTCGTCCGCCCTCTCGCGCGTGCGATCGCCGGGCGCCGGCGGATGGAAGCGCAGGCGACGCTCTACGCGCGCAATGCATTTCACCTGCTCTCCGTCTCCGGGACGCGCGAACGGACCGGCCTCCTCGTCTATGTGACGCTCTTCGAGGACCGCGCCCTGCTCCTCGCCGATTTCGGAATCGAAGGAAAAATCCCGCCGGCCCGGTGGCTGGAGCTTGCAGCCAGGGCCGGCTCCCCTTCCGCGGCCGACGATCCGACGACCTGGCTCTGCGGGCTCATTGCATCATGTGGCGCGATGCTGGCCGAGAAGCTTCCGCCCGGCGACTCGAATCCGGACGAGCTCCCGAACCGTCCATGCCTGGAGGTGCTGTGAGGCGCCGGCTCCTTCTGCCGTTCGTCCTGCTCCTCCTCGCCGGTGTGGCGGAGGCGCGCCTCGGCGGCGGGCACAGTTACGGGGGCGGAGGCGGGGGAGGCGGGGGAGGCGGGGGCAGCAGTCACGGAGGCGGGAGCCGATCCTCGGGCTCCGGACGGGGACGCCGCCTGGATCTCCCGGCACCGGTGTGGTTCGCGATCGCGATCGTCGTGGTGACCGTCTGGTACTTCAAGAAGGCCGAGCGCGAGGGTGCCGCAACTCAGGCGCCCCCGCGCCGTTCCCCGAATCCCCCGCAAGGCCCACTTCTCCGCCGCCGCGACCCGGCGTTCTCCATGCCGCTGTTTCTCGACTTCGTGCAGCTGCTCCACGCGCGGTTCCATGTCCTCCGCGGAACGAGAGACATGAAAGCACTCTCGCCGTATGTGGCCGGCACCCTGCTGGAGCGCGCGGTCCAGGCAACTCCGCCGGGAGTCCGCGAGGTGAAGGACGTCCTCGTCGCGAGCTCCCGCGTCGGCCAGGTCCAGTTCGGCACCTCCACGCGCATCCCCGTGATCTTCACCTCGAACGTTACGGAGTCGGACGGCGTGAAGGAAACGCGCTGGTTCCTGAAAGAACGGTGGGTCCTCTCGCGGGCGACGGGGGTGACGTCGAAGCCTCCTGAAGCGATGGCCAGCCTGGACTGCCCCTCCTGCGGCAGCTCATCCGAACC
The DNA here is from genome assembly GCA_013360825.1 of Candidatus Brocadiia bacterium. Taxonomy (GTDB): domain Bacteria; phylum Planctomycetota; class MHYJ01; order WSZJ01; family WSZJ01; genus WSZJ01. The sequence continues at coordinate 4,808 of JABWAY010000259.1, forward strand.
GCGCCCCGATGGCAGCTGTGCTCACTGCGGACAGACCGTCCGCAACGGCCAGTTCCACTGGTTCGTGACGGAGATCTCCGTGATTTCGCGCGTTCCGGCCCGGCCGCCGGAAATCTCGGGTGGCGAGGAGGAGGGCACCGATCTCGCCACGCTCGTTTCCCCGACACTCGGCGCCGACCTGCGGGCGTTCTGCACGCGCCACCCGGATTTCGACCGGGCCGCATTCGGCGCGTTCGCCCGGTCCACCTTCCTCGCGCTTCAGGACGCCTGGAGCCGCCAGGACTGGGAAGCGGTGCGCCCGCTGGAGACGGACGCGCTGTTTTCGACCCACCGCTACTGGATGGAGCAGTACCGGTCCGCGGGGCTCCGGAACGTGCTCGGCGAGATCGCCATCCGGGGCGTGACGACGGTGAAGGTGGAGGTGGACGCGTACTACGAGGCGCTGACCGTCCGCATCCACGCCGACGGGCTCGACTACACGATGAACCGGGAAGGACGGATCGTCGGCGGGTCGAATTCGCGCCGCCGGCGCTTCTCCGAATACTGGACGTTCATCCGGAGAATCGGCCACGCGGCGGGCAGCAAGGCTCCGGAGGGGGGCTGCCCCGGGTGCGGAGCCCCGCTCAAGCTCTCCATGGCCGGGATCTGCGAGTACTGCCAGGCCAAGGTGACGAGCGGGGAGTTCGGATGGGTCCTGTCGTCGATCGAACAGGACGAGGAATACGGCGGGTAAACGGGGCGCGTCGTCAGATCGTCCGGGAAACGGGACGCCGCGCCGCAACGCCAGGGTCGATCGGAGGCCCCGACTTCCGTCGCTCCGGTTCCCCGCCCTCAATCTGTAGAATGCGCCGCGTGCCCCCTCCCCCGTCCCGGTTCCCGCTCCGCGCCGCGCTCGCACTTCTCCTTCTCCCGCTCGCCTCGATCGTCCGCGCCGACGGGCCGCAGCACTGGGGGTTCGGCCAGGGGTACCTTGCGGGGCTGGTCACGCGCGAGGACGGCTCCCGGGACCTGGTGGTCTGGAGCGGCCCGGCGAGGGCCCGCGACGCCCGGTGGCTGGTCCGGTGGCGGCACGAGAAAATCGCGGGCCCGCAGCAGTCCGCCTGGCTCGCCGTCGGCGACTTCCGCC